>NZ_JBLZNI010000005.1:0-227308 GCF_051194165.1 Halorubrum shenae
CGCCAGTTCGAGGTCTTTGTCCTCACAGATTTCCGCAAAGATGGTTTTGAGACGTTCCTTCGTCTTCCCCGTCAGGTTCGAACGCCGGTACTGAGCGGAACCCTGTTCCGCGAGGTCAGCGGGACCTTCGGTCCCGCCCGATTTCGGCACGAACACTATGTGGTAGTAGAGTTCGTATTTCGCATGACGGGTACTCTTTACCATCTATGCATACTATCGTGGTTGGACCCTTAAAAATTGCGTTAGAACCCCGTCCGTGCCATCGTTGGCGGTTGAATACTGTTGGTCGGCTTCATCCCCGCCCTGAAGGGCGAGGCTTTCGCCTCGTATTTCCCGTAAGACGGCCGCAACTCGCCTTTCGGTCCTTTCCTGCCTATCGCTCCGCGCAGTACTCGACGAAGTTCCGTAAGATTCGGAGCCCCGTCTCCCCGCTCTTCTCGGGGTGGAACTGCGTGCCGAACACGTTCCCTGCCTCGTTGGTGACGACGGCGGGGAAGTCGACGCCGTAGTCCGCGGTGGCGACGACCGCGTCCGGGTCGTCGGGCTCCGCGTAGTAGGAGTGGACGAAGTAGGCGTACTCCCCCTCGACTCCCTCGACGATGGGGTGATCGCGCTCGACCTCGAGTTCGTTCCAGCCCATGTGTGGCACCTTGCGGTCCACGTCGAACCGGACGTTGGTCCCGGGGACGAGATCGAGGCCGGTCACCTCGCCTTCCCCCTCGTGGTCGGCCTCCTCGCTGGAGGTGAGGAGCATCTGCATCCCGAGGCAGATCCCGAAGAGGGGACGCCCGGCGTCGGCGTGGTCCGTCAGCGCCTCGCGCAGGGGGCCGGCGTTCTCCATCCCCTCGCGGAACGCGCCCACGCCCGGGAGGACGACGCCGTCGGCAGTCGCGAACGCGTCGGGATCGTCGGTGATCTCGACCGACGCGCCCGCGCGTTGGAGTCCGCGGGTCGCCGACCGGAGATTTCCGAGGCCGTAGTCGACCAGAACCACGTCCGCCAGCGTCTCCGCGGGCGGTTCGAAGGTGCTCATACGCTTTCTCGGAGGGGGACGGAAAAGTCGGTTTCCCTTGTGGCAGTCGGCGGGCGAGGTGGAAGGGCGACCGCGCCGAGGTCGGCGTCGGTCCGGGCCTCCGTCACTTCAGCATCGAATCGGCCATCCGGCGCGGGAAGCCGGTGATGAGCTCCCAGATGCTCATCTCCACGTCGTCGGAGCGCAGCCGCGACCGGAGCCGCTGGCTGAACAGCTCGACGGAGATGATGAGCAGGAAGATGGCGAGCAACGTCGCCATCATGTTGGTGAACCGCAGCAGGTTCTGCTGTGCGGTGAGGACGTACCCGAGCCCGCCCGCACCAATGACGCCGACGGTCACGCCGATTCTGACGTTGATCTCGAAGATGTACAGCGTCCACGCGATGAACGCGGTCCGGACTTGGCTCAACATTCCGAAGAAGACGATTTGCGGCTTGCTCGCGCCGGTCGTGCGCATCGCCTCGATCGGTCCGTCCTCGATCTCTTCGAGCTCGTCGACGAACAGCCGGCCCAGGTTGCCGATGGTGTCGAACGCGATCGCGATCGCGGCCGAAGAGGGACCGAGCCCGAGGAAGGGGATGAAGATGAGCGTCCAGATGATCGCCGGGATCGCTCGGATAAAGGACATCGTCCCGCGGAAGATGAAGTTAAAGGGGAACGGGGTGACGCGCTCGGAGCCGAGCGTTCCGAAGATGAGCGCGAACGGGAAGCCGAGAACCGTCCCGACGAACCCCATCGCGAGGGTGATGCCGGCCTCTCCGAAGATCTGGAAGATACCCAGCTCTTGGAAGAAGAACACGTAGACGTCAGTCGGATTCGGCGGGAACTGGAACAACAGCCCGCCGATCTCGGGATCGTACAGCAGGTTCTGTTGTCTGATAAACCGGACGTACCGGCCGACGTCGAGGAACGGGATCACTCCCAGGTAGTTCGTGATCGGGAAGAAGCCGGTCAGCGAGTCGGTGAACGTTTCGAGCCGCGCGTCGGGGTCGAGGAGCTCCGTCGCGGCGAACGCCTGCAGCGTCGTGAACGCGAGGAACGCCGCGAGCCCGACCCACCCGAGCGCTCGGCGACGGCGCGTGCGCTTTATGTTCTCGAACTGTTCGGCGATGCGACCCGGAACGTCGGCGTCGGCGTCGCCGTCGACGCCGACCGCCGGCTGGCCGCCCGTTCCGTCGGTGTCCGTCGTGTCTGTTGTCACTCGTGAATCAACTCCGTTCTCGTCACGGCGTCGCGATCTCGTCGGTCTCGGCGTCGCTGTCGCCGTCGCCACGAACGAACATCCCCTCGGTGTCGATGTCGCCGTAGATCTCGTCGATTGCGTCGATCGTCAGCTCGTCGCGGTAGCCGTCGAACACCTTCTTGCCCTTTCTGAGACCGATGAAGCGGTGCCCGAACTTCCGAGCGATGTTCACCTGGTGGAGGCTACAGAACGTCGTCAGATCCCGGTCCTCGGAGGCGGCTCGGAGGTAACCCATCACGCTCTGTGCGCTGCCGGGGTCGAGACTCGCGACCGGTTCGTCGGCGAGGAGGACCTCCGGCTGTTGGACGAGCGCGCGGGCGATCCCGACGCGCTGCTGTTGGCCGCCGCTCATGCTCCGCGCCTTCTGCTCGGCCTCGTCGAGGAGGCCGACCGTGTCGAGCGCGTCGAGGGCGCGGTGTTTCTCCTCGGGGTCCTGTAGCTGGAGGACGCTGGAGAGGAATCCCGAGCGGTGGACGCCGCCCGAGAGCGAGTTTGAGTACGCCGTCATATCGCCGATGATGTTGTGCTGCTGGAAGATCATCGCGACCTCGGGACGCGGCTCGACCATCGGCTCCCCGTCGATCAGGATATCGCCGTTCGTCGGGGAGAGCAGTCCGCTCAGCGTCCGCAACAGCGTCGACTTCCCGGAGCCGGAGACGCCGAGGACGATGACGAACTCGCCGGCGGGGACCTCGAAGGACACGTCGTCGAGCGCGACGGTGTCGCCGAATCGTTTCGTAAGCCCGTCTACTTCGATGTAGCTCATGAGATCAAACCCGTGATAACCGGGGATCTAGAGGTCGCCCCAGTCGAGCCCGAGCTCCTGACCGAGCTCGGCGACCGGGTCGAAGTCTTCGACAGTGGCCTCGACGACGCCGCTGAACCACAGCTCGTGGTCCTCGACCAGCTCGACGTCGTCCAGCTCGGCCTCGGAGAGCTCCGATTCCTCCATATCGAGCAGGGCGGGATCGATATTGAGCGCCTCGGCGATGTCGGCCAGCGAGTCGTGCTGGAACGCCTCCTGTGGCGCGTCGATCATTACCTCCCGGATGTCGTCTTTGATCGACTCTTCCCACGCGGCGTTGCTCACGATCGGTGCGCGCGGGATCGGGTCTGAGACGGCGAGCAGCCGGAGTTCGGGGTCGCGCTCTCCCGCGCCACCGTACTCGGCCGAGATGTCGACGAAGTCCTGTGACATCTCGTCGAACTGCTCCTGCGGAACGTGCGATGCCGTGGAGAACGCGCCGGTGCCCGCCGCGGCGATCCGGTCGTCCTGAATGAGCTGTTCCCGTGCCGTCGTGTGGTCGGAGGTCCGGAGATCGAAGTCCTCCGGCGAACCCGCGGGCGCGTTGCCGATGTCGAGACCGGCGTTTCGGAGCATCAGCAGCGGGAACAACGTCCCGGAGACCGACGTCGGCGCGGCGGAGGCGACCACCTCGCCTTCGAGGTCGGCGAGCTCTTCGATGCCGCTGTCGGCCGTGGTCGTGATGAGCGAGAAGTACTTCTCGGCGCCGTAGGCAACGCGCATTCCCGTCACGTCGATCTCCTCGGGGATCTGCGCGACCGCGCCGGGAGACGTGTCCGCGAAGACCCGATCGCCTTCAGCCGCGCGCCGGAGCTCCTGTGCCGTGCCGGAGTAGCTCGCGGTCGGCTGTTCGATGATCTCCACGTCCACCTCGGACTGGATGTACTCGAACAGCGGCTGGTACTGCACCTGGATGTCGATCTCTTCTTGTGCGGGGTTCATCACCCACGTGACCTCGGTGGTGGAGCTGTCCGAATCCCCCATCGTCTCGCCGTCTGAGCCGTCTGAGCCATCTGAGCCGTCTGAGCCGTCAGAACCGTCCGATCCGTCTGAGCCGTCGCCGCCACCGCCGGAACAGCCAGCGAGCCCGACCACTCCTGCCGCGCCGGCCGTTTTGACAAACGTTCGCCGATCCGCTGACCACCTGTTGTCGGACATGTGGTTGTGCGTATGACTCACACGGGATATTATTTTCTATTTTTTATACCTAGCGGTACTATGACGAACGTTCTCACGTCTTTTCCCGCCGATCCGTTCGTTTCAGAACTCCCCGAGTCGCGACTGACCGTCCGACTCGGCGTCGGCGGTCCCGCTCAGCTCGCCCGCCCGCGCGATGGTCTCGAAGAACCCGTCGCGCTGGCTCCGGTCGTACAGCGTTGCCGCCGGGTGGACGGAGAGCAGCACGCGCCGCGAGGCCCCTCCGATCCGCGCGTCGACGACGCCGCCGGACTCCGAGGTGATCGCCACCGACCGGTCGAGGAGATGCTCGCTCGGTACCTTCCCGAGCGTGACGATCAGCTCTGGGTCGAGTCGGTCGATCTCGGCGTCGAGGTGGCCGCGGCAGTTCGCGAGCTCGTCGGTCGTCGGGTCGCGGTTGTCCGGCGGGCGGCACCGCACGCAGTTCGTGATCCGCACGTCCGCCCGCGCGAGCCCGGCGTCGCGGAGCGCGTCGTCGAGCACGTCTCCCGACCGCCCCACGAAGGGCTCGCCCTGCTCGTCCTCCTGTGCGCCCGGTCCCTCGCCGACGAACAGCAGGTCCGCGTCCGTCGGGCCGACGCCGTCGACGATTCGGCTCCGCGACTCGACGAGCGCCGGACAGCGCTCGCAGGACGGCACTCGGAGGTTCTCGTCGAGCGCGTCCCCGTTCTCGGTCATGGATCGAGGTGCGAGCGGGGTCGACATAAGTCCGTCCGCCTCGAGACGACGGGTCGGTCGGACCGATTTGCAATTGCGTGTGAATACGCGGATGCGTTCTGTCCCGTAGTTTAACGTTGTCCCTACTCGAATTTCAGATCGATGACTGATCCCGTAGCCGATCCACTCGTCGAGGTACTTTTATATCTCTTCCTCAGTGCGGGGCTCGGCGCACTTATCGGGTTGGAACGAGAGCAAAGCGAGTCGGGTGGAACGTTTGCTGGGAGCCGTACCTTCCCCCTGTTTGCGCTCTACGGGGCGCTCGTCTCGGCGTTCTTCCCGGGACTCCTTCCGATTGCGATCGGTGTGCTCGTCGTCCCGCTCACCGTCGCCTACGCCGGGAAAATCTGGTACGAACGGGATCTCGGTCTGACGACGTTGATGGCCGCACTTCTCACCACAGTACTGGGAGCGATGACGATGCATTCTGAGACCGGCGCGGTCGCCGCAATTGTCGTCGGCGGTACCGTTACGATACTCCTCTCGATCAAGGATCCGATCCACGAATTCGCCGACCAGATCGAAGAGACCGAACGCATCGCTTCGGCGAAGTTCATCCTCGTCGTCCTCGTCGTTCTCCCGGCGCTTCCGAACCGCCCGCTCGACAGTCTCTACGGGCTCAATCCGCGGTTCATCTGGTTGATGGTCGTGTTCGTCACCGGCCTCGGATTCGTGGCGTACGTGCTCGCGCAGTTCCTCGAGCCGGAACAGAGCATCGCGTTAACCGGAATCATCGGCGGGTTTGTCTCCTCGACGGCGACGACGGTTTCGATGGCGGAGAAGACGGTCCAAAACGAGACGCTGTATCACGTCTGCGCGTTCGCGGTCGTCACCGCGTCCATCGTGATGTTCCCGCGAGCGCTCATCGAAGTCGCGGTCGTCAACCCGGAGCTACTCCCGAGCGTCGCCGTCCCGCTGGGGGTTATGACGGTCGTCGGGATCGTCGCCGCCGGAACGCTGTACTGGCGGACGACGTCCGACGAGACGGTCGAATCCGGCGAGCTGAAAAACCCGTTCCGGCTCCGACCGGCACTCCTCTTCGGCGTGGTCTTCGCGGTCGTGCTCCTCGTCTCCGAACACGCACAAGAGTGGCTCGGCACGTCAGGCATCTACGCCACGGCGTTCCTCTCCGGGCTGGCAGACGTCGATGCGATGACGATCACGCTGAGCAAACTCGCCGCCGACGGGACCGTTTCGCCGGAGGTCGCAACCACCGGTATCGTCATCGCGGCCATCGCCAACACGCTCGTCAAGGCCGCGTTGGCGTGGCTCTTGGGCACGTATCGCCTCGGACGGCTCGTCTCTATCGTCCTCGGCGTCGTTATCGTGAGCGGTCTCGTTCTACTCCTGATCTAGGTGCGCTCTATCTCCGTCTCGCTTCTCCACGACGATCGCCCGCAGGTCGTTAACGTTCGTCCCGGTCGGACCGGTTCGCAGGAGCGCTCCCGCGTCGTCGAGGAGCGGGTACACGTCATGTCGATCGAGCGCGTCGCGGGCGGCCTCAGGGTCGAGCGTCGTCGCGTCCGCGACGGCTCCGGCGGCGTCGGTCGGGCCGTCGAGCCCGTCGGTGTCGACGCTCGCGACGACGACTCGGGGAGCGCCCTCGTCGTCGCTGTGGCCGTCGCCGTCTCCGCTGTCGCCCTGGCTCTCGCCACTCAGCAGCCCCTCCGCGAGCGCCAGCCCCGCGCTTGCGACGAACTCCGCGTTCGGGCCACCCGTCCCCGGATCCGTCGCGTCTCCGAGCGTCACGGTCGTCTCGCCGCCGGAGAGCAGCACGGCCGGCGGCTCGACCGGCGACCCGCGGGCGGCGCACTCCTCGGCGATCGCGGCGTGGGTCGTCCCCGTCTCGCGCGCCTCGCCCCGGACGCTCGCGGAGAGTACCAGCGGCTCGTACCCTCGCTCTTCCGCGGCGCTCGCGGCCGCGTCCAGCGCGGTCCGCCCGTTGCCGACGACGTACGCCGCGCTCCGGTCGAACGCCGGGTCGTCCGCGGTCGGCGTCTCGGACAACTCCCCCTCAGCGCCCGCCGAGAGGCGATCTCGTACGCTGGCGGCGACATCGAGGTCGTACCGGTCGAGGACCGCCAGCGCATCCGCGTACGTCGAGGGGTCGGGGACGGTCGGGCCGCTCGCGATCGTGTCGAGCGGGTCGCCGATCACGTCGCTGACCGCGAGCGTGACCGTCGTCGCGGGGGCGACCGCGCGCGCCAACTGCCCGCCCTTCACCGCCGAGCAGTGCTTCCGGACCGCGTTGATCTCGTCGATCGACGCGCCCGACGCGAGCAGGTCGGACGTGAGCGCGCGGAGGTCGTCGACCGAGATGGGGTCTGCGGGCGCGGCCAGCAGCGCGCTTCCGCCGCCGGTGATGACCGCGAGAACGAGGTCGTCGGGGCCGGCGAGTTCGGCCGCGTCCAAGACTCGCCGAGTGCTTTCGACGCCCGGCTCGCTCGGTAGCGGGTGATCGCCCGGGAGCACGTCGATCGCGGCTGTCGACGAGGGCTCGGTCGAATCGCTCTCCGACTCCTCCGCCGGGTCGTCCGTGACGACGAGCGCCTCGTCGATCGCCTCGTCGCCCTCACGGAGAACGCCTGCGACCCCCTCCGCGGCGCCCGCGGTCGCCTTCCCCGCGCCGAGGAGGACGACCCGGTCGTACGCGTCGAGGTCGTACGTCCCGATCGTGCCGTCGACGCCCGCGATCCGGAGGGTCCCGTCTCGGACCGAAACGGTGTCCCGGATCAGCCGCCCCGGGAGCGCGGCCTCGATCCCGGCCGCGAGGCAGTCGAGGGCCGTCTCGTGTGCCGGCGTCCGAGCGAGCCGCTCGCGGTCGCGAAACGTCACGGGGTCATCGATCGCATCGGCTTCGTCGGTCATAGCGGGGGATCTTGCCGGAGGGGCATAATTCCGACGCGGGCGAGCCGGGATTCCCGAGCAACGACTACCCCTCCGTCGTCGCCTCTCGATGCGCGCCCGCCGCGATCGCGGCGATCCGGAGCGGCTCCGGCCGACGGAACCCCTCGCGGACCAGCCCCCGGACCGCGGCGGCCGCCTCGTCGGCGTCGATCCCGACCGCGCGGACGAACAAGGGTTCGGCGCGGTCGCTCGCGGCCGAACCGGCCTCGCCGCGTTCCACTCGAACCCGCGGTGGGAGGGACCGATAAATATCGAGCCGTCGCGCGAGCGCCTCGCCGTCGAAGGCCTCGCGGAGCGCCGGCTCGAGCCCGGGGCTCTCCTCGTAGCTCACGGCGTACACCGGTCGGTCAAAGGCATCGCGAAGTCGCGATAAATCGAGGAGGTTGAACCACGCCGGCGCGATTCCCGCGATAGCGACGTGGCGCACGTCCTCGCGGTCGAGTCCGTCGAACAGGGCGATCACGGCGTCGGTCGCGTCGACCCCGCCGACGGTGCAACTCTCGAACCCGAGCCCGTCGAGCGTCCCGTCGGCCCTGACGACAGTCCCGGCTAGGCGGCTCGTTCGGGCTCCGTCTGAAAAGGCGATTCCGAGCGTTCGGCTCGGCGGCGTCACCGATCAGGGCTCCTCGGACTTGATCTCCTGGAGCCGATCGAGCAGCTCGTCGTTCGACGCGCCGGGCTCGTAGTCCACTGACCCCTCGTGTACCTCTTCTGCGGCTCGGACTCCGTCGTCGTCGTCGAAATCCGCGTCCAGGTCTTGATTCTCCTGTTCGGATTCATCGTAGCTTCCGAAGCCCATATGTGAGTATAACTAACACAGCACTACTGATAAATCCCCGGGCGAATCGGGGGAGCGGGGGACGGGAAACCGACCTCGTCTCCGCGAGGACTCCGCGAGGACTGCACGCTTTTACCCATTCGGTGCCCTTCGTGCCCGTATGGAGCCGATCACTGTCACTGCTGACGCGGAGGAGTTCACCTGCAACGCGTACCTCGTGTCCGGCGAGGCGCCGACCCTCGTGGACGCCGGGACGATGCCGGGCGTCGACGACGTCATCGCCGACGCGCTCGACGAGGCGGGCGTCGACGAGCTGGACCGGGTCGTGTTGACTCACCAGCACCACGACCACGTCGGCGAGCTCGACGCGGTGCTCGACCGCTTCGACGCCACCCTTTACGCCAAGGCTGCCCACCCGCGACGCGACGTGGCGATCGGCGACGGCGACGAGATACTCGTCGGCGACGAGCCCTGCGAGGTCGTCGACACGCCCGGCCACGCCGACGACCACGTCTCGCTCGTGGGCGACGAGCGGCTCTACTCCGGCGACGTGGTCGTCTACAACGACGGCGCGTTCGACGACGGCTCGTTCGGACGCACCGACATGGCGGGTCAGTCCCGCGAGGTGCTGATCGAGAGCCTCCACGCGCTCCTCGACCGACTCCCCGACACGGTGGCGGCGATGTACTCCGGTCACGGCGACGTCTACCGCGCGACCGATGGCCCAGACACGATCCGCGAGGTCATCGAGCGCGCGACCGAGCGCGCGGAGCGCCGCGAGCCGAAGTACCCGGACGAGTAGCCAACGACTCGCGCGGACGACGACGGCGACTACTTATAAAGAATGTGCGGTGGCGCGCGCCTCCGAGTGGCCGACAGGCCACGAGGAGCGCGTGCGAGGGAGTCGCGAACGAAGTGAGCGACGAGGCTGGGGAGGTGTTTACCGTCGATCTGTCAGTAACCACTTATAAATGACCGCCGGAAAAACGCCGTTCCTACTCGTACACACCGATCGATTCGCACACACCGATCGGAGCCAAGCCACGCACCGTCCCCGAATCGACCGCACAGACCGATCGCTCTGAAAGAACGATCTGCAGGAGCAACGAGGGGCCGGTCGGGCGACCGATCTATGCCGCGCGGCGTTCCTTCGCCTTCGGGCGGAGGTTCGTGTAGCCGCACTTGCGGCAGCGGTCGGCGTCCGGGGAGTTGCGGGCGTTACAGCGCATGCAGATGTGTCGGTCGAGGTTGCGGCGTTCCGCGGCGTCGAAGCTGGCCATACGGGTACTGTCGGGCCGACGCTGTAAAAGGTTGCGAGACGTGGCGGGTTCGAGTCGGTCGTCACCGAGCGACCGTACGCGCCCTTGAGTGACCGTGGTGGACGCCGTCAGGCGCCCGCTTCGGAGAGCGCGGCCTCGATGTCCTCGCGCTGGGTGACGCCGACGAATCGGTCGACGACGCCGTCGTCGTTTTCGACGATGAGGGTCGGGAGCGAGCGCACCTGGTACTGGTTGGCGATGTCCTGTTCCTCGTCGACGTCCACCTTCTGCAGCTCGAAGGCGTCGCCGAGGTCCTCCTGGACCTCCTCCAGAATTGGGTCCTGCGTCTTACACGGGCCGCACCAGTCAGCGTGGAAATCCAGCAGTCGAACAGTCATTATCCGGCGCAACCTACCGCCGGACGGCGCATAAGGGTTTCCCACTCGCGCACGCCTCGGCGCTCACTCGCCCGTCGCGTCGGATTCGATGCTCCGAGAGGGCTCCGCGTCGCTCCGACGACCGAACGAAACGTTTAGAACGCCGCGATGCCCAGAGGCAGCCATGAGCAGCGGTTCCAACTCCGGCGGGCTGATGTCCAGTGCGGGCCTCGTCCGCTATTTCGACACAGAAGACCGGGACGCGATCACGATGGACCCGAAGACCGTCCTCGCGTTCTCCGTCCTCTTCGGCGTGTTCGTACAGATCCTCTCGCTGACGGTCGCGTAGCCCGGCCGGTCCGGTGTGTTCTCGCTTTCGACCCCGTTCCGTAGCGTCCCGCTTTCTCTGTCCAGTAACGCGCCCTTTTTGCCCGTCCCCCACCGACCAGTTTCCATGCAAGCAGGCGTCATCGCCGTCCAGGGGGACGTGGCCGAACACGCTGCCGCCGTCGAGAACGCGGCGGCCGCCCACGACGAGCCGGCGGAGGTAGTCGAGATCCGCGACGCGGGGATCGTCCCCGACTGCGACGTGCTCCTCATGCCGGGCGGGGAGTCGACGACCATCTCGCGGCTGATCCACCGAGAGGGGATCGCCGCGGAGATCCGCGACCACGTCGCGAGCGGGAAACCCGTCTTAGCCACCTGCGCCGGGCTCATCGTCTGCTCGCGGGACGCGAAGGACGACCGGGTCGACCCGCTCGGACTCGTCGACGTCTCCGTCGACCGCAACGCGTTCGGCAGACAGAAGGACTCCTTCGAGGCGAAAGTACCGGTGACCGGGCTCGACGACCCGTTCCACGCCGTGTTCATCCGCGCGCCGCTCATCGACGAGATCGGCGCGGGCGTCGAGACGCTCGCGACCGTCGACGGTCGCCCGGTCGCGGTTCGAGACGGCCCCGTGGTCGCCACCGCGTTCCACCCGGAACTCACCGACGACCCGCGGATCCACGACCTCGCGTTTTTCCCCGAACAGGAGGTTGTCGCGTGAGCGATCCGGACGCGGATCCCGAAGACGCAGAGAGTCCGGAAGCCGAGGTCCCCCCCGAGGCCGTCCTCGACGAGCTGTTCGCCACCATCGAATCGCGGAAGGCGGAGCTGCCCGAAGGCTCGTACACTGCCTCGCTGTTCACCCACGAGAAAGGCGAGAACGCCGTCTTAGAGAAGATCGGCGAGGAGTCCACCGAGGCCATCCTCGCGGCGAAGGACGACGACCTCGACGAACTCACCTACGAGAGCGCCGACCTCGTCTACCACCTGCTGGTGTTGCTCGCGATGAAGGACCTCGACCTCGACGACCTCCGCGAGGAGCTGCGGGACCGTTTTTAAGGGGCTACCGCTCGCGTTCGAGTTCCTGTTCGATATCGGCGACCTTCCGGTCGACGTCGTCGAACTCCTCGGTCTCCAGCTCGCTCGCGATCCGACGTTCGAACTCGTCTTCGCTGATCTGCCCCTCGACGTACTGGCGGCGGAGCCGGTCCTGCCGGCTTTCTGAGTTGGTACCGGCCGTCGACGCCGAAGACGACAGCGACCCGCCGAGCGAGTCGCTGACGGAGTCGCTCGCGTCGTCGCCGCCGAATAGCCACGCGCCGGTTTTATAAAGGACGTACGTAATGCCGACGAGTACGGCGAGCGAGACGATCCCGGAGACGATCGCCCACGCGAGACTCAGGATCGTCGTGACCACGGAGACGACGACGCTGACGCCGATCAGGGCCGCGAGCGCGATCGCACCGTAGTAGAGGGTCCTTTTGAGAGCCATCGTCGGACATCGCGCGTCCGGGCGCAAATACCTTCTCCCGGGGAGCGCTCCGTCTGTCCGTCAGAAGACTTATTCGCTGCTATGGTCGTGACCTAGTGAAATGCATCTGGAGCCACGATCTTCGATGGATACCCTACCCACGGACGATCCGGAGGTGCGCCAGTGACCGATCGCGCCGACATCAACGACGGTCGTTCCAGCCCAAGCGATGTCCGGCCCGACCCCAGCGATACCCGCCCCGAATCCGGCGTCGCCCGTCGGACCGTCCTCGGCGCGCTCGCGGGAGCCGGAAGCGCCGCGCTCGCGGGGTGTTCCGGCTCGGGGCCGGACGACGCCGCCACAGATTCCCTTGACCCAGAACGCCTCGACGAGCTTGCCGCCCGGTTCGCGCCGACGCTGTTCTTCGATTCCGCGGAGCCGTGGTTCCCGACCGATCCGCGACCGTACACGAGCGAGGAGGACGGCGAGACGGTCGTCGACGGGTTCGCGGCGTTCGACGGCTACCACGAGCGATACGACGAGACGGGCGAGCCGCCGAACCCGACCGTCTTCTACAACGGGGTCCAGTACGAGGACTCGCCGCTCGCGGTCGTCCAGTTCTGGCTCTACTCCGCGTTCGACCAGTTCACGGCCAACTTCCACTGGCACGACTGGGAAGTGCTCCACGTCTTCGTCGACCTCGACACGGGCGACCCGCAGCTGTACGTCGCCAGCTCGCACTCCCGCAGCGTGCCGAACAACGAGTTCCTCGATCCGGAACCCGACGCCATCCCGCGGATCCTCTCTGAGCTCGGCTCGCACTCCAGCACCCTCTCGGTCAACGGGAACCCCGACCAGTTCCAGCGCGTCGGCGAGGAGGGGCTGCTCGCGGACATCACGAACACGACGATCGACACGCTCGAGGACCTCCTCGGGATCCCGATCGCCTACGGGCTCCCCCGCGACGAGGGGATGCGGCTCCCGTTCGTCGTTCCCGAGTACGAGGGCGAACCGCTCTACGACCACCCGGACCTCCCGTCGGTCTCGGTCGAGTCGCTGGTCGACGGCGCGCTCACGATCCGATCGCTCGACGCACTGGGATCGCCCCCGACCGACCTTCCGTTCCGGGAGACGGGAGTCGCCTTCCGCCACGCGGACCGCGAGGACACGATCGCGGACCGGACCGCCGACGAGGTGGTCGGCTACGACCTCGTCGAGAGCGCCGAGCTCGAGGACATCACCGCGTTCACCGGCCCGCAGCTCAGCTACGAGTTCGCGGTCCCGGAAATCGTCGAGGACGCCGTCGCCAGCCACATCACGACCACGGGCGTCCCGTGGGATCAGCCGCGCTACGAGAACCCCGCGCTCGACGTGACCGCCGGGAACCACCGCGCGGAGCTCGCCGGCCGGTACGACGCCATTGCGGGCGAGGAGTCGTTCGGTGACGGCGCCACAGGCGAACTCGACGCGGTCGTCGCTCGGGTCACTCGGGCGACCGAGACCGACGAGGCGCCGGACGGCGAGGGGCTGACGACGACCGACGCGATCACCGAGTCGTTCGTCCTGATCGAGAGCGATCCGGAGGCGATCCCCACCTTCGGCGGCGGGGTCGCTGTCGCGAACGGGGTCCCGGAGGGCGACCACCGGCTGACGGTCAACGGCGCGGGGCAGACCCCCCACAGCGAGACGGTGACGGTCTCCGCCGACGAACCCGTGACGACCGCGGGCGTCGAGGGCGAGGTCCCGCTCGTCGCTCGCGAGAACGCGACGAAGGTGGAGCTCTCGGACGCCGAAAGCGACACCGACGTGACCCGGGCCGCGATCGAGGACGACTTCGCCGGCCGGATCTACGACTCGGCGGTCGACGGGAGCGACGCGGTGTACGTCCACGCCGGCGGCGCGTACACGACCGAGGTGCGGGACGCCGCCGACGAGGTCGGCGCGTATCGCGTCAACCCGGCTCCGGAGACCGCGGGGTCGGGGGAGTCGATCCGGATCGACCGGCCCGAAACCGGCGCGGGCTCGCTCGCCGGGTTCGTCGCCGACGTGGCCGAGGAGACGCGGGTGGCGGTGGCGGCGGTTGCGGCCGAAAGCGACGGCGACGGCGACGACGAGAGTTCCGGCGGCGATTCGGGCGGCTCCGAGGTCGGCCCGTCGAACGCCATACACGGGCTCGAGCAGGCCCTCGCCGCCGCGGTCGACAACGCCGAGCGCGCCGAGGAACGCGCCCGCGAGGGCGACAAAGAGGGCACCAAGCGCCAACTGGAGAACGTGCTCGAGCGGATCGCCCGGATTCAGGAACGGCTCGTGGCGGCGCGTGAGGGGCTCCCGCCCGGGCTCGCGAACGCGACCGACAGGCGGATCGAGCAGGCGACGCGACGAGTCAAGCAGGCGCAGGAATCGGAGAAGCTGTAGGCGGCGGGTTCGTCGACGGCGACACTTCGGCCGGCGCGACCAGCGCCCACGCGCCAGTGTGCCACACCGCACCACTGGATGGAAAGCTATACGACGCCGACCCGACCACGAGTATATAAGCAGATGTCTCAGGAGGGTTACGACCACACTGCGGTCGAGAAACGGTGGCAGGAGGCGTGGAACGACGCCTCCGTGTATCGCACGCCGGACGAGGTGGACGATCCCACCTACGTGCTGGGAATGTACCCGTACCCGTCCGGGAAACTCCACATGGGCCACGTCCGAAACTACACGATCACGGACGCGTACGCCCGGTATCGCCGGATGCGCGGCGACGACGTGCTCCATCCGATGGGGTGGGACGCGTTCGGGCTCCCCGCCGAGAACGCGGCCAAGGAACGCGACACCAACCCCCGCGACTGGACGTTCGACTGCATCGACACGATGAAAGGCCAGATGCAGTCGATGGGGTTCGGCTACGACTGGGACCGCGAGGTCACCACCTGTACCCCTGAGTACTACCAGTGGAACCAGTGGCTGTTCCGGCGGTTCCACGAAGCGGGGCTCGTCGAGCGCCGCGACGCCGAGGTGAACTGGTGTCCCTCCTGTGACACCGTCCTCGCCGACGAGCAGGTAGAGGGCGACGACGAGCTGTGCTGGCGGTGTGACACCCCCGTCGAGACCCGCGATCTGGACCAGTGGTTCCTGGAAATCACGGAGTACGCCGACGAACTGATCGATGCGATCGACGGGCTGGAGGGCTGGCCCGACTCCGTGCGCCAGATGCAGCGCAACTGGATCGGCCGGCAGTACGGGACGACGCTGGATTTTGACATAGCGGACCACGGCCCCGTCGAGGCGTTCACCACCCGCGTCGACACGATCCACGGCGCGACGTTCTTCGCGCTCGCGCCGGACCACCCGATCAGCGAGGAGCTGGCCGCCGAGGACGAAGACGTGCGTCACTTCATCGAGGAGGAGGCCGACCCAGAGGGCGACGAACCCAACGGCGTCGCGACCGATCTGACCGCCACCAACCCCGCCACGGGCGAGGAGATCCCCGTCTTCGTCGCCGACTTCGTCCTCTCTGACGTGGGGACGGGCGCGCTGATGGCAGTGCCCGGCCACGACGAGCGCGACCACGCCTTCGCCGAGAAGATGGGCGTCGACATCGAGCCGGTGATCGCGCCGGAGCCCGACGGCTGGGACGGCGAGATGATCCCGGACGCGCCCGACGTGAGTGAGGCGGCGTTCACTGACGACGGCGTCGTGATCAACTCTAGCGAGTACAGCGGCCTCGACAGCGGGACGGCCCGCGAGCGGCTCACCGAGGACATCGAGAGCGCCGAGGCGACCACCCAGTACCGCCTCCGCGACTGGGGGATCTCCCGGCAGCGCTACTGGGGGACCCCGATCCCGGTCGTCCACTGCGACGACTGTGGCTCGGTGCTGGTGCCCGAGGAGGACCTGCCGGTCGAGCTGCCGGAGTTCATCAACACGACCGGGAACCCGCTCGACGCCGCCGAGGAGTGGAAGCAGACGACCTGTCCGGAGTGCGGCGAGCCGGCCACCCGCGAGACCGACACGATGGACACGTTCGTCGACTCCTCGTGGTACTTCCTGCGCTACGTCTCGCCCGGGAACGAGGACGTGCCCTTCGATCTGGACCGCGCGAACGACTGGATGCCGGTCGACCAGTACGTCGGCGGTATCGAACACGCCGTGATGCACCTGCTGTACTCGCGGTTCGTCACCAAGGTGTTGGCCGACGAGGAGGAGCTGGACCACCGCGAGCCGTTCACGAACCTGCTGGCGCAGGGGATGGTCCAGCTGGAGGGCGAGAAGATGTCCAAATCGAAGGGGAACACGGTCTCCCCGCAGCGCATTGTCGACGAATATGGCGCCGACACGGCCCGCCTGTTCATGATGCAGGCCGCCCAGCCCGAGCGCGACTTCGACTGGGCCGAGGAGGGCGTCAAATCGACGCATCGCTTCCTGGCGCGGCTGACGGACCTGGTCGAGGCGTACGCGGCGGGCGACGCGCCGACCGCCCCTGCCGACGCCGACCGCGATGAAATCGACGACTACGTCGCCGGCGAGATCGACGCCGCTGTCGCCATCGCGGGCACGGAGTACGACGACCTGACGTTCAACGTCGCGCTCCGCGAGGCGCAGGACCTCGTGGGGACGCTCCGGAGCTACCGGGGTCACGCCGACCCGCATCCGGAGACCTACGAGCGCGGGCTGGACGTGGCCGTCCGCCTGCTCGCACCGGTCGTGCCGCACCTCGCCGAGGAGCTGTGGGAGACGCTGGACCGCGACGGGTTCGTCGTCGAGGCCGACTGGCCGACGGCGACGGCCGACCGCGAGACGGTCGAACGCCGCCGCCGGCTGGTCGCGAACACCCGCGAAGACGTGCGCGACATCGTCGACGTCGCGGGGATCGACGATCCCGAACGGATCGACGTGGTCGTCGCGCCCGACTGGAAGTACGACGCGCTGGAGATCGCGATCGACAGCGACGCCGACAACCTCATCTCGGAGCTGATGGGGGAGCCGCACATCCGCGAGCGGGGCGACGACGCGGCCTCCTACGGACAGGACCTGCAGGCGAACCGCGAGGCGCTCCAAGAAACGCTGTCGGGCGACGACGAGTACGACGCGCTGCGCGCGGCCTCGTGGCTGATCGAGCGCGAGTTCGACGCCCCGGTCCGCGTCGAGCGCGCCGAAGACGCCGACGACGCGGTGGTCAGGAAGGCGGAGCCCGGTCGGCCCGCGATCGACATCGTCGAGTAGCGATCCGCGGCTCCTTTTTAAGTGTGGCCGGTGGTCCCGACCGGCTTCGTCGCCGCCGCGGACGTGTTCACCGCCCGCGTCGTCGTCCTCGACATCATTACCACGTCGCCTGACACGTCAGCACCCACACTGTTATCCTTTGCCTGAACCTACTGACTACTAAGCGAAAAATGGACGAGAATTCACATTCGAACAAAACCGCTGACGCGTTTGGCGTAGCCGGCGAGGGGGTCGACACCGTGTACGAGTCGATTTTCCACGAGGTCGACGATGCCGTTTTTCTCATTGCGGTTGCGCGGACCGAGGACGGGTATGAGTTCACGTATCAAGAGAACAACACCGCACACCAGGAACTGACGGGGCTCTCCGTCGACACGATACGCGGTCAGACGCCGAGAGAACTCCTCGGCGAGGAGCAGGGTTCGGCCGTCGCCGCCAACTACCGCCGGTGCCTCGAACAGGGAGAGACGATCGAGTACGAAGAGCGAATCACGTTCCCGCGCGCAACGAGCCACTGGCACACGAAACTGACGCCGATCACCGAGGACGGAACGATAACGCGGATCGTCGGCGTCGCTCGGGACGTCACCGCGCAAAAGGAACAGGAGCGGGAGTATCAGCGCACGTACCGCGAGTTCCAGACCGTGTTGGAAACAATGTCGGCGGCGGTGTTTCTGAAAGACGCCGACGGGCGGTATCTGCTGATGAATCAGGCGTGCCGCGACCTGCTCGATGTCGATGAGGACCCCGCCGGGATGACCGACGAGGACCTCTTCCCGCGGGAGGTTGCGGAACAGGCTCGGTCGGATGACCGCCGAGTCCTCGAGAACGGAGCGCAGATCGAACTGGAGGAGACGATCCCGACGGTCACGGGCGAGAGCGTCCGTCTGACCCGAAAATCCCCCGTGTACGACGACGATGGAGAGATTGTGGCCGTCTGTGGCGTCTCGACAGACATCACCGAACAGAAAGAACGAGAACGAGCGCTTCAGCAGCTCAAAGACCGCCTCGAACTCGCGGTCGAAGGTGCCCAACTCGGTGTCTGGGACTGGGACATGACCACCGACGAGGTCGAGTTCAACGAACAGTGGGCGCAGATGCTCGGCCACTCGCTCGACGAGATCGAGCCGCACCTCGACGCGTGGGAGCGGCGCGTCCACCCCGACGATCTCGGCGCTGTCGAAGCGTCCCTGTCCGGCCACATCGCGGGCGAGACGACGTACTACGACACGGAACACCGGATGCGCACCGCGAGGGGCGAGTGGAAGTGGATCCGCGATATCGGGAAGATCGTCGAGCGCGACGACGACGGGGAGCCGGTTCGGGCGGTCGGCATCCACCTCGACATCGACGATCAGAAGCGACGCGAAGAGGAGCTGGAGGAGACGAAACAGCGGCTCACCGTCGCGCTCGAAGGCACGAACACCGGCGTCTGGGAGTGGGACCTCGCGACTGACGAGGTCGTTTGGACCGAGTCGATAGAACGGCTGTTCGGCGTCGAACCGGGCAGCTTCGAGGGGACGTACGACGCTTTCATCGAGTACGTCCACCCCGACGACCTCCCGGAACTGGAGCGGGCGCTCGAAGAGACGATAGCGACGGGCAGGCCGCTTCGATCGGAGTATCGGATTCAAACCCCCGACGACAGACAGCTGTGGGGAGAATCGCGCGCCGAACTCGTCGAAGACGACGACGGGTCGCGTCGGATGGTCGGGATCATCTCGGAGGTCACGTCGCGGAAGGAGTACGAACTCGCCCTCGAGGCGACCCGCAAGGAGCTGCGCAAGATCATCGATCTCGTCCCGGACCTCGTGTTCGTAAAGAACCGCGACGGCGAGTACCTTCTGGCCAACGAGGCGACCGCGGACGCGTACGGGAAGACGCCCGAGGAAGTGGAAGGGAAATCGGAGGGAGAGATTATCCCGGAAGCCGACGATTCCGCGGCGTTCCGCCAAGACGACCTGGCGGTGATCGAGTCCGGCGAGCCGAAGACGATCGGCGAAGAGACGCTGACGACCGCCGCCGGCGAGACCCGGGTGTTCCAAACGACAAAGATCCCCTACGAAGTACCGGAAACGGGGGAAGACGCCGTTCTGGGGTACGCCCGTGACGTGACCGAGCTCAAGGAGTACGAGCGGACGCTCGAAGGGCAACGGGACAGCCTCACCCTGCTCAATCAGGTGGTTCGCCACGACATCCGGAACCAGCTGATGGTCGTGGAGTCGTACACCGAACTGCTCGAGGACTCGCTCTCCGACGATCAGAGTCGAACGTACGCGCGGACGGTCATCGAGGCGGCGAAGCAGGCGTCCGAGATCACGAAGACGGCCAAAGACGTCACCGACGTGCTGCTACAGGTCGGTATCGATCGGTGCCCGATGGACCTCCGCGCCGAGCTCGTCGAGCAGATAGCACAGATCCGGTCGGATCAGGACCGCGCGACGGTCTCCGTCGACGGGGAGATTCCCGACGTGACGGTGCTGGCCGACGAGTTGCTGGAGGCGGTGTTCCGGAACCTGCTGACGAACGCGGTCACCCACAACGACAAGGACGTGGCCGAAATTGCGGTGTCGGCGCGAGTGTCGGACGACACCGTCTGCGTGTCGATAGCCGACAACGGCCCCGGAATCGCGGACGAGCACAAAAAGCAGATCTTCAAAGAAGGTGAGAAGGGCCTTGAGAGCGGCGGCACGGGGGTCGGACTGTACCTCGTCAAGACGCTTGTCGACAGGTACGAGGGCGAGATCCGGGTCGAGGACAACGAACCGACGGGCAGCGTGTTCGCCGTCGAACTGCCGATCGCCGATTGAACGGATCGGGGGCCGATCGCGGACGTGGGTGGGGCCGATCGCTCGCACGGATCTCACACAGCGACGACCTTAATCGGCTGAGCGCCCAACATTCGACGATCAGAGAATGGCGGAACCGTCTGGCATGGACGCGTTCGCGCACCTCGGGAGCGAGGTCCGCGAAGCGCTCTCCGAGCAGGGGTTCTCGACGCCGACGGAGCCCCAACGCGAAGCGATCCCCCCGCTGGCCGACGGGAAGAACGCGCTCGTTCTCGCGCCGACCGGGACCGGAAAGACCGAGACCGCGATGTTGCCCGTCTTCGACGCGATCGTCGAGGCTCGGGATTCTCCGGGCGACCAGCCACGCGACGGAATATCTGCCCTCTACATCACCCCGCTCCGCGCGCTCAACCGCGACATGATGGACAGACTGGAGTGGTGGGGCAATCGACTCGACGTCGAGGTCGACGTCCGCCACGGCGACACCACCCAGTACGAGCGGAGCAAACAGGCCGACGATCCGCCGGACGTGTTGATCACGACGCCGGAGAGCCTGCAGGCGATCCTGACGGGCTCGAAGATGCGCCTCGCGCTCGAAGACGTCGCGCACGTGGTGATCGACGAGGTCCACGAGCTTGCCTCGGCGAAGCGCGGCGCCCAGCTCACGATCGGGCTCGAACGCCTCCGTCGCGTAGCGAGGCCGTTCCAGCGGGTCGGGCTCTCCGCGACCGTGGGCACCCCTGAAGAGGTCGGGAAGTTCCTCGTCGGATCGGGGAGACGCGATCCCGACCGCCCCGGCGACCGCGCGTTCGAGATCGTCGAGGTCGCGGCCGGGACTCGGACCGATGTACGGGTGCTCGACCCGCCGATCACCGACCGCGACACGACCCTCGCCGGCGAGCTGGCGGTCGACGAGACGACCGCGAGCCACGTCCGGACGATCCGCGAGATCGTCGCCGACCACGCGTCGACGCTGATCTTCGTCAACACGCGACAGACCGCGGAGGCGCTCGGCTCGCGGTTCAAGACGCTCGCGGAGCGGGAGCGCGAGCACGCGGGTGACGACGGGGAGGCCGACGCCCCCACCGAGATCGAAGTCCACCACGGCTCGCTCTCGAAGGACGTGCGGATCGACGTCGAGGACCGGTTCAAGTCGGGGGATCTGGACGGACTCGTCTGCACCTCTTCAATGGAGCTCGGGATCGACGTGGGCCGCGTCGACCACGTGGTCCAGTACGGGAGCCCGCGCGAGGTCGCCCGGCTGCTCCAGCGCGTCGGGCGCGCGGGCCATCGTCGCGACCTCGTGTCGGAGGGCACGGTCGTGACGCAAGGCGGCGACGACACCCTCGAGGCGCTGGCGATCGCCCGCCGGGCTGGCGCCGAGCTCGTCGAGCCGGCCGCGATCCACCACGGGAGCTTAGACACCGTCGCGAACCAGATCGTCGGGGTCGTGATGGACGAGGGCGACGTCCACGCCCGCGAGGCGTACGAGGTCGTCACGAGCGCGTATCCCTTCCGGGACCTCGCCGAGGAGACGTTCCAGGAGATCGTCCGCGAGCTCGACGGCAACCACCTGCTGTGGCTCGACGAGGGATCGGACACCTTAGAGAAGTCGGGCGGGACGTGGCAGTACTTCTACGCGAACCTCTCGATGATCCCCGACGAGTCCACCTACGAGGTGTACGACATGTCCTCGCGGCGGCAGATCGGCACCCTCGACGAGCGGTTCGTCGTCAACTTCGCCGGCCCGGGCGAGACCTTCATCCAGCGCGGCGAGCTGTGGCGCATCACCGAGGTCGACGAGGAGGAGGAGCAGGTGAACGTCACGCCCATCCCGGACCCGACGGGCGAGGTGCCCTCGTGGATCGGCCAAGAGATCCCGGTTCCGAAGCCCGTCGCCGAAGAGGTCGGGCGGATCCGCGGTGAGGTCGCCGAGGCGCTTACGGCGGGGTCGACGCCCGAGGCGGTCGCGAGCGACCTCGCGGACCGGTACCCCGCCGACGAGGAGACGATCGCAGCCGCCCTGAAACCGGTCGTCGACCACGTCGACGCCGGCCACCCGGTCCCCACGGACCGCCGGATCGTGATCGAGGGGAGCGCGCGCACGGTCGCGGTCAACGCCGCCTTCGGCCACGAGGTCAACGAGACGCTCGCGCGCCTGCTCGCGGCGCTCGTCGGCCAGCGAGCGGGCTCGTCGATCGGAATGGACGTGGACCCGTACCGGATCGAGTTCGAGGTGCCCCGCGGCGTCGGCCCCGGCACCTTCCGCGAGGTGTTGGAGACGACCAACCCCGACCGGCTGGAGGCGTATCTCGAACTCGCCTTGAAAAACTCCGACGCGCTCAAGTTCACGCTCGCGCAGGTCGCCGCGAAGTTCGGGTCGGTCAAGCGCTACCGCGAGGGCCGAGGCCGGTTCGGGGGCGACCGCCTGCTCGCGGCGTTGGAAGGGACGCCCGTCTACGACGAGGCGCTCCGCGAGGTGTTCCACGCCGACCTCGCGGTCGACGAGACCGCCGAGATTTTGGAGGGCGTGCAGGACGGGTCGCTCGACCTCGCGATCGCTCGCGAGCGCACGCCGTTGGGGACCGCCGGCCGCTCGTCCGGCACGGAGTTCCTCGTCCCCGAAAACGCCGACGCCGACGTGATCGAGACGATCCGCGAGCGGATTCAAAACGACCGCGTCATCCTCTTCTGTCTGCACTGTGCCGACTGGACGCGCACGACGAAGGTCCGGCGCGTCCCCGACCAGCCCGAGTGTCCAGACTGCGGTTCGACGCGCGTCGCCGCCTTGAACCCGTGGGACGACGAGACGGTGACGGCGGTCCGGTCGTCGGAGAAGGACGAGGAGCAGGAGCGGCGCACCGAGCGCGCCCACCGCGCCGCGAGCCTCGTTCAGACGCACGGAAAGCGGGCGGTGATCGCGCTGGCGGCGCGCGGCGTCGGGCCGCACAACGCCGCGCGGATCATCAACAAGCTGCGCGAGGACGAAGACGAGTTCTACCGCGACGTACTCCGACAGGAGCGCGAGTACGCGCGGACGCAGTCGTTCTGGGACTAGACCGGGACGGGGGATCGATCGATTCTTAATCGGGTAACGACGCAGTTGCCCATTTATAAACGGCTGTCGCCGGTGATCTTGTGAGACGTGCTGTCACGGTATCGTTCGGTTGTTTATGAGTGATCGACGCCGGATCGGCAGCGAACACCTCCAAAGCCCCACCCGCGAGGAGCGAGGACGCTCGCTGCGCGCTTCAGTCGCTCACTTCGTTCGCTCCTTGCAGTGCTTACGTCGCCTCTTCGCTCCTCGCGGCTGCCCCTTTGAATCCCACCCCACACAGCAACCGCAACCTCATACCTCCCCAGCCTCGCGGCTCACGGCTCGCGGCTTCGCTGCTCGCGTTCGCCGCATCCCTCGCACGCGCTCCTCGCGGTCGCCGTTGGCGACCGCTCCGAGGCGCGCAGGGCGAGAGCGGAGCTCTCGCTTGCAGCCGGCGGCAACGCCGCCGGCGACGCCACCGCAATCTGTTTATAAATCGTCCAGTATCAGACTCGCGCTCACGCATTTCGCACCCGCTTCGTCTGCTCGTCGCCTGAACGCTTTCCCCGTCCTACCCCAACACCGCGACCGCGAGAAGCATCCCGCCGGCCGCGGCGGGCGGGATGGTGAGGTTGTCGTCGACGGCGACGCCGCGGATGATCGGCGGGAGCCCGTCGGCGACCGCGGCGAGGACCGCGCCGGTGAATGCGACGGCGACGCCGACGCCGGTCCCGAACGCGGGTACGGTGAACAGGAGCGCTAACGCGAAACTGACGAGAAACATTGCGATCCACGCAGTGGGACGCTTCGACTCGGTCGGGTCGTTGTCCCCGAGCGCGCCGCTAACGGGGTCGCCCACCGACAGCATCCACATCGCGGGGATCGCGAACGTCGGCTCCAACAGGAGGACCACGCCGGTCATGCTCACCTGATACAGCGCGTAGCCGGCGAGCGAGTCCGTCTCGTACTCCCGAGTCAGATGGTCGTAGAGGGGATGATCGAGCCCGACGACGAGCCGGAGGAACTCCAGCGTGAGGACGACGGCGAGCGCGGCCACGAGGAAGTAGCGCGTCTCCGTCCACGTGAACCAGCCGAGCAGGTACGGTACCGGGTAGAGGGTCCCTCCGGAGTGGACCAGCCGCCGCTCGAACTCCACCTCGGCCCGCCACTCCGCCGCCGGAAGGGGCACGAATTAGTTGGTCTCGACGTCGGTCGCGACGGTTTCGTACCGGTCCACTAGCGCGTCGAACTCGCCGCCCGCGCGGAGCGCGGCCAGTTCCTCCGCCAGCGCGTCGGCCGGAACGCGGACCTGGACCGCGGAGTCGCGCTCCCGGACGGTCACCGTCTCGGGGCCGTCGCCCTCGATCCCGTCGCGGTCGATCGTGACGCAGAACGGGGTTCCGACCTCGTCCTGGCGGCGGTAGCGCCGCCCGATCGAGCCGGAGTCGTCGTACGCGACCGCCAGCCCCGCCTCGCGGAGGTCGGCGGCGACGCGGTCGGCGAGGTCGGTCAGTCGCTCGTCGTTGGTCACGAGCGGGAAGACCGCGGCGTCCTGGGGCGCGACCTCGGGCTCCAAGGAGAGGTACGTCCGCGCCTCGCCGTCGACCTCGTCCTCGCTGTAGGCGTGCGCGAGCAAGGTCTGGACCGTTCGCCCCACGCCGAAGGAGGGCTCGACGACGTGCGGGGTGAGGTGCTCGCCGTTCTCGGTCACCGTCTCAACCGAGAAGTCCGCCACGTCGGCGTCGACCGCGTGGGTCTCCGCGTCGTCGCCCTCGCCCACCTCGACCGTCACCGTCTCGCCGTCGAACGCGTCGGGATCGCGCTCGGCGAGCGTGTCGAGCGCGTCGGCGACCGCGGCGGCGTCCCCGCCGAACTCGGGGCCGAGCACGGACATGTCCGGGTCGACGGTCGCGCGCTCGACCGTCTTCGGCTCGTCGTAGCGTTTGAACACGGTGAAGGCGTCGTCGCCGTACTCGCCGTGCTTCGAGAGGTCGTAGTCGGCGCGGTACGAGAAGCCCGCGATCTCGATCCAGTCGCCGTCGACCTCGCTCTCCGCGTCCCAGCAGTCGGACGCGTAGTGGGCGCGCTCGCCCGCGAGGTGCTGGCGGAACCGGAAGCGGTCGAGGTCGACGCCGATCCGGTCGTACCACTCCTTCGCGACGCCGAGGTAGTAGCCGACCCACGGGGAGCCGATGATCCCCTCGTCGACCGCCTCGCCGACGGTGGTCTCGACGTACTCGCCGTCCTCGGCCTGCTGTTCCGCCGCGGGGTACAGCCGGACCGACACGTCGCGCACGCGGTCCAGCGGCGGCTCGTCGTCTTCGGGGTCGATGAACTGCTCGAGCTCGGCCTGCGTGAACTCCCGCAGCCGGAGGAGCCCGCCGCGCGGCGAGATCTCGTTGCGGTAGGCCGGGCCGATCTGGGTGATTCCGAAGGGGAGGTTCCCGCGGGCGTACTCCTTCAGTCGCGGGAACTCGACGAAGATGCCCTGGGCCGTCTCAGGCCGCAGATAGCCGGGCTGGGCGTCGCCGGGGCCGATGTCGGTCGCGAACATGAGGTTGAAGGCCTCGACCGTCACGCCCGCGAGCGCGGTGCCACACGACGGGCAGGCGATGTCGTTGTCGGCGATGAGTTCCTCGACCTCCCCGCCGGGCAGCGCCTCGGCGTCCTCGATCTCCGTGACCGCCTCGACGAGGTGGTCGGCCCGGTGGGACTCGCCGCACTCGGGGCACTCGACGAGCATGTCGTCGAACCCCTCCAGGTGGCCGGACGCCTCGAAGACGGCCTCCGGCATGATCGTCGGCGCCTCGATCTCGCGGTTCCCCTCCCGGATGGTGAACCGGTCGCGCCACGCGTCCTCGACGTTCTTTTTCAGCGCCGCGCCCTGCGGGCCGAAGGTGTAGAAGCCGGCGGTGCCGCCGTACGCGCCGTTCGAGCCGAAGAAGAAGCCGCGTCGCTTCGCCAGCTCGACGATCGCCTCGGACGCCATTTATAAGCCCTCCAGCAGGTCGACGTCCCGGACGATGCCGTCGAGGTCGGTGCCGTTGACCAGCGGCACCTGCTCGATGTCGTTACTGATGAGCTCCTGTGCGACCTCCTTCGCGGTTCGCGTGCCGCTGACGGTGATGAGATCGCCGGTCATGAAGTGGTGGACCGCTTCCACGGGCAGCTCTACGTTTCGGGTCGGAAGGTAGCGGGCACCGGTCGCCTTGATCCCCTCCCAAGACCACTCGGAGTCCTGTTCGGCGATGGAATCGCCCGTGCTGGCCTCGCCCTCGACGACGCGGGCGACTTCCAGCACGTCGACCTCGGTGAGCATCCCGGCGAGCGCGGCGTCGTCGTCGAGCACCACGGCGTAGGGGACGTTCGCCAGCCCGATCTCGCGCTCGGCGACCGGCAGCGGGGTCTCCGTGTGGGTCGCGTTGACCGCGCGGGTCGCGAGCCCGCCGACCTCGGTGTCGCCGTCGATCTCGCCGCGAGCGATGGCTCGCACCACGTCGGTGACGGTGAGGATGCCGACGAGTTCGTCGCCGTCGACCACCGGGAGCCGGCGCGAGTTCTCGGCGACGATCGTGGCGGCGGCGTCGCGGATCGTGTCGGCGGCGTCGACCGTCGGTACCTCGCGCATCAGCAGCGCGAGCTGGTCTTCGTCCGGCTGCTCGATCAGGTCGTCCCGAGAGACGAGCCCGCGATACACCTCGTCGCCGTCGACGTCCTTCACGACCGGCACCGACGAGAAGCCGTACTCCTGTATGTACTCCAACACGTCGTTCCGGCTCCCCGGAATCTCGACGACGACGAGATCTGACCGCGGCGTCATGGCGTCTGAAACGTTCATGCACCGTCTTACTCCGTGCCACCTCTTGTATACTGCGAAGGTGATTCGCCAGCGGTCGGCGGTCGACGGCGGGTTCTCTCCGGTGTTCGTCGGCCCCGAATCAGCGATTCTGACAACGAACTACTTTGTTCGTCAGATCAACGCCCTAATACGGTAATTGTCTCGTGATCGAAGACTGACACGGCTTCTCGTCCCCCGATCTTTCCGTCAGATCGCGGATCTACCGACCGCGAACGATCTCGGTCCGGAATGCTTATACATACTGTGAACAATTCACAATCATGTCACGGAGTTCCACTCCATGGGACGACCCGGACCCCGATCACCGCCGGACGGCGCTGCCGACGGATCCGGCGCTCGACGCCGCGGACTCCCCAGACGTCATGGCGTCTATCGACTCCGCATCGTCCCGACCGGAGCTCGTGATCGCTGACGTCTCTCGCGAGAACGCGTGGGTCTCGGTCGACGAGACCGACGCCACCGTCCTCGAAGAGTGGTGTTGAGTCCGCTGTAGCGGGCCCTCGTTCCCGTCCGACCGTTTTTGTCGGCGTTCACTTCTCCGCCGTCTTTTGAGTGTCCCCTCCGGGCCGAACCCCCGCACCGACCTCCCACGCTCTGATCAGCGACGCGATCGTCCGACAGGTCGGCGCTGACACGCCGAGCCGGTCGGCGCGCTCGGTCACGGCACCGTAGATGGCGTCGGCCTCCGTGCGACGACCGGCGGCCACGTCCTCGCACATCGACGACCGGTTGGCGGCGGTGTCGGTGGCGACGCGCTCGACGGCGTCGACCGCGGCTGTCTCGCCGAGCGCTACCTCGTCTGCCCGCGCGACCCGCCCGACCTCGCGGGCCGCTTCGCGGGCCGCCTCGCCCCCCGGTCCGTCGAGGGTGGCCCCGTTCGAGAGCCGTGCGAGTGCCGAGGGACCGTTGATCCCCGCGTTGACCGCGAGCTTCTCGTACCGGCGTCGAGGCATGTCCGCGGCGACGGTCGTCTCGATCCCGGCCTCGTCGAACGCGCGTCCGACCCGCTTCGCGAGCGGATCGTCGCCGCCCGAGAGCGCTCCGATAACGACCTCGCCGACGCCGGTGCAGGTGACCCGGCCGGGCTCGACGAACCGAGCGCCGTAGCTCGCGGTGCCCGCGAGGACGGTGGGGTCGAGCGCCGCGACCAGCCGCTCCTCCGTGAGACCGTTCTGGAGCGAGCAGACCGCGTCGTACTCGCCGGTCGCGAGCGCTCGCGCGGCTGCGTCCGTGTCGTACGCCTTCGTTGTGACCACCGCGAGGTCGGCCGAGCGGTGCGTTCCGTCGGTGAGCGCACTGGGGCGAACGTGCGCGTCGATCTCGCCGTCGATCCGGAGCCCGCTCTCTCGGATCCGTCGCATGTGCGGGTCGCGCCCGACGAGCGTGACCTCGTGGGTCCGCGCCAGCAACCCCCCGACGAGGCTCCCGAGCGCGCCGGCGCCGTAGACGAGGACTTCCATACGTCCTCCCACGAGACGAGACTGAAAAGGGATGGCGGTGGGAGCGGTCGATCGAACGCCCCGATCAGCTCTTCAGTCCGCTCCCGGTGAGGGGGACGACGACATCGGCGTCGCGCGCGAGGACCTCACGTTCGCGGAGTTCGCGAAGCGCCGCCGGCGCGACAGCGCAGGTCGGTTCGGTATAAAAGCCCGCGGCATGGAGCCGGTCGAGCTCGCGCTCGGCCGCCGCCTGCGTGACCGCGAGCGCGTCGCCGTCGGTGTCGGCGATCGCGTCGAGGATCTCCCGTTTCCGCACCGGCTCGGCGATCTGGATCCCGTCTGCGGCCGCGTTGACGCGCCCCGCTGGGTCGGCCGCGTCCACGCCGTGGAGTTCGCGGACGATCGGTGCGACCCCGGCCGCCTGCGCGCCGAACAACCGGGGGACCTTGTCGATCCAGCCCGCGCGCTCCAGCCGCCGGAACCCCCGGTAGGCGCCGAGAAACAGGGTGCCGTGTCCGAGCGGAGTCACGACCGCGTCTGGGGCCTCCCAGCCGCGCTGGAACGCGATCTCGTAGGCGACGGTCGCGGTCCCCTCGAAGAAGGCCGGGTTCCACGCGTGACTGGCGTACCACGCGGGATCGGCGGAGTCGGCTTCGCTCTCGGCCTCGTTCTCGCTATCTCCGCTTCCCTCACCGAGCGCGGCCACGCACGCCTCGGTCACGTCCGCGCGAGACCCCTCGATCCGGATCGGCTCGGCGCCGGCTCGTCGGATCGCGCGGAGCTTCGACTCCTTGACGTCGGCCGGGACGTACACTGCGGCGTCGATCCCGGCGCGGGCCGCGTACGTCGCGATCGCGGCGCCGGCGTTGCCCGAAGAGTCCTCGACGACGCGCTCGACGCCCAGTTCGCGAGCCCGCGTGAGCGTCGTCGTCGCGCCCCGGTCTTTAAAAGAGCCGGTGGGGAAGACGTACTCCAGCTTGAACGCGGCGTTCCAGTCGTCGGCGTCGGGCGATTCGGTGCCGTTCGCGTCACCGTCCGCGTCGACCAGGGGCGTCATTCCCTCCCCCAGCGTCACCCGGTCGGTCGGGTCGTCGCCGACGGCGAGAAACGACTCGAACGCCCAGAGCCCGTTTCGGGCGTCTATCGCGTCGCGCTCTCCGCGTCGCTCGCCCTCCGCATCCGGAGGTGACCCCTCCGGAATCGGCGGGTCGACGAACTCCAGCGGCGCGCCGCACTCGCAGCGCCACCGGTCTCTCACGGTTGCGCCGCATTCGGGACACACGAGTCCACGAACCAGGCCGCGGTCGGCGGCCATCAGTACTGGTCGACGTTGGTGCCGACCGAGCAGACGTACTCGCCGGCGGCGACCTGCGGAAGCCGACGGGTGCGCCAGAAGATGCCGTCGTCGTCGGCGGTCACGCGGCCCTTCCGCTCGCCGAACACGTCGGTCACCTCGTAGAGGAGGTCGCCGGTCGAAACCCGCTCGCCGAGCTCGCGCTCGAACCGGACGAGCCCGCCCGCCGGCGACCCGTACTGGTCGAAGCCGCGCGCCCTCACCTGTCGTTCGATATCGACGTCGCCGTCGAGGAAGCCGTAGTGCTGAAGCACGTTGAACACGCCTTCGACGCCGTACCGGATCGATTCCTCGTCCCAGCCGACGCAGCCGCCGAGCTCGGGATCGATGGTCGGGATCCCGTGTTCCGGGGCGACACGCGCGAGCTGTCCGTCCGGGCCCTTGATATCGAGGACGTGGCCGCAGCCGAAGACCTTTGCCAGCTCCAAGCAGTCGCCGTGGAGCCGGTGGCGGATCCCGCAGCGGACCCGCGTCTCGTTTATCATCCGGCTCGTCGATCCCTGGTGGAGATCCAGAATGAGGTCCGCCCGCTTTGCGGCCTGAAACGTCGCATGAGCGATGCGTTCGCTCGTCGTTCCGTCCTCGTCGCCGGGGTATCCGCGGTTCATCTTCCGGTCGTCGATCGGGTTCCGGTGTTCCGCAACCTGGAACGCGAAGTAGTTGACGACGCCGACGACGAGGACGGCCCCCGACAGCTCCGCCGGATCGAGGCGGGGAACGACGCGATTGATGACGCCGAGTCCGTTGAGCTCATCGCCGTCGCTGACCGCCTGCAGATACAGCGTCTTGCCGTCGGCGGCGCCGTTGACGACGGCCACCGGCAGCCGGACGGGACTTCCATCTCGCGTCTCGCCGACTTCGAGACGGCCCGTGTCCGTCTCGCCCGGCGAGGCGCGAGCCGTTCCAAGCGAAATCATTACGCTAACGTGGGTCGGCCGCCCCTTTATCCGTTCGGTCCGCGGCTATCCGTCCGACACAAGCTTTATGATCGCATCGCCCCAGAATTCGGTAACCACGGCCGCATCGCACGACCTCTGTGACGACTTCGTTGCCGATCCCACGCGGTCTCCCTCATGAGCATTGCCATCGACCCGTTGTCTGACGCGTCCGGACTCACCGTCACGGACCACATCGAGAACACGCAGTTCGAGGTGTACACCGACCGGCCGGTCGAGCCGGTCGCGAGCCCCGAAGACGCCCACTACTTTCCGGTCGACGCGAGTGTGACGGTCGAGACCGGTGCCATCGAGATCCCCCGCGTCGCGGTCGTCGAGACCCGCGCCGGCGACGGGACGCTGCTCACCCGCGGCGACTCATACGCGATGCCGGCGGGGACGTATCACGTCGGGATCGACCCCGCGCCGACGAAGCTGTACCTCGCGTTCGCGGCGCCGTTTTCGGTGTCGACGACGGAGCGAACGACCCGGATCGACCTCGACGCGCCCGCGGAGGTCACGCTCGGGTTCCGGTCGCTCCACCAGGTTCCCGCCGGAACGATCGAGACGCCCACCGATCCCGAGTCGCTGATGGACGCCGTCTCCCTGCTCGGCTCCGCGCTCCAGACGACCAGCCCGGAGCGGTCGTTCCCGACCCTCCGCGGGCACCCGCCACTGATCGAGCCGGGCGAGGAGTTCCGCGTCCCCGACCGGGTCGAACCGCTCGACTCCGGGATCCGGATCGTCGTCCCCCCGGAGTACCGCTACCTCTACCCGGTGATTTCGCTGGCGTACTACTTCGCCGCCGACGTGGTCCCCGGCGACGTCCCCCGGATCGAGGGCGACGGCTGGACGCATCCACTGGAGCCCGACTTCGAGCGGCGGACTGCGGAGGTGCTCCGGCAGGCGTTCCACTTCGACTGTCTCGCGCGCACGGAGGGGTTCTACCCGGTCGATCTCCACGAGCGAGAGGTCACCGACCTCGACCTCGACTGGGGGCGGCTGTACGGCCTCCCGCTCGCGGAGCGACTCGGCGAGTACCTCGCGGTCCCCTTCGAGCGCGTCGAGCCGGAGCTCCCCCAGTGGACGCTGACGACCGACGTGCGTCCCGACCCCGAGAACGTGGAACTGCTTCCGTTCGTCGCCGGCGAGCTGTCGGTCGTCCGCTCTCCGGCGACCGCGACTCCCGCGACGGCGGGCGAGGGCGACGGGATCGGGTTCTTCCGCGGGCAGCGGGCCGGCGCCGGCGGCGCTCCGACTGACCCGACTTCACCTGGCGCCGACCCCGCGTCGCTCGGTCCGGACGAGTTCGTTCGGGGCGCTGCCGCTGATGCCCCGCCCACCCGCGGCGCCGACGCCTCGGCGGAGCGCGGCGCGGTGCCGACCGACGCCGACTTCGTGCGGCCCGAGCCCGTCGACACCGTCGAGCACGCCTGGGTCGGCGCCGGCGTCCCGCTCGACGCCAACAAGGCCACCCTCGACGCGTACCACCGCCGGTTGGAGGCCGGCGCAGTCGAGCAGTCGCGCATCTCCGTGCTCGTCGTCTGCAACGACGAACAGATGCGCGAGGAGGGGGAGGTCGCCGACTTATACGGCCTCCGCGACATGGTCCAGTTCGACATCGAGGTGCGTCACGACCTCACCCGCGAGGAGATGCGTGAGACCCTCCAGTCGGACGTCGACTTCCTCCACTACATCGGGCACGTCGACGACCGCGGGATGCAGTGTACCGACGAGTACCTCGACCTCACGGCGGAAGACCTCGACGTCGGCGTCAGCGCCTTCCTGCTCAACGCCTGCCAGTCGTACCAGCAGGGCGAGGCCCTCGTCCACCGTGGCTCTCGCGGCGGCATCGTCACCCTCACCGACGTGGCGAACTCGCCGGCGACCCAGCTCGGCCGGATCATCGCCCGCCTGATGAACAGCGGCTTCAACCTCCGGACCGCGCTTCACGTCGCGAAGCGGGAGCTGATCACCGGTCACCAGTACATCGTCGTCGGCGATGGGGGGACGACGATCTGTCAAAGTCGGAGTGGGATCGCAGTTGTCATCGATATACTTGAGAACAATATCGGCTGGAAATTTGATATGCGTGCGTATCCGAATGGACCATACGGTCTCGGAACAATGTATATGCCGTCTGTGAATGGTATCTCACAGAACTACGTTGTACCCTCCAACGCAACCCTCTCTGGCCTGTCTGAGAAGCAAATTCAGGATGCGCTTGATTTAGAAACTGTCCCGGTTTTCCGCAACGATGAACTCTGTTGGAGTGACGAAATTATGAGTATTTAGGGACCGGGAGTCGCTTTTGCGATATTCGCCGCCGCGGGCGCCGCCTGCGTCAGCAGGAGGAGCGCGGTGAACAGGACGCCGGCCATCTTCGGGTGCTCTGCCACGTAGTCTGCAACACTTTCGTGCATATTACACAGAATCTCGCGTGATATTAACACCTAAACCGTTTTGCGGTAACTATTTTTAGATATTTAATTACTTAAAAACGGTAAATTAACGTCTCCTACGGGGCTCTCGCCTGATCGACCGCGCTATCGCCCTTCCGATCGATGCTGTGAAGCCGGTTTCGAGATACTGCCCCCACCGTTTTTCAGCCTCCCTGACAGAGATAGTTTCATGACCGATGTCGAGACAACGATCCGTGACGCGTTCGAACACACCGACTACGACCTCGGCGACGTCGCCGTCAACCGGAAGCAGGTCCGGGTGCCGGTGCTCCAACAGGGCGCCGACCCCGACGCGCTCACCGCGGTGATCGAGGAGGCGCTCGGCGCGGACGCGGTCGTCGCCGCGACTGTCACCACCGAGGCTATCGACGGCGAGGACACCATCGGCACCGTCGTCTCGTTCCGGTACCAGCCGTGAGCGGGGTGCGAGGTCGGTTGACGTCGTCCGCCGCCCCGAAAGGGCGGAACGCGGTACGATTAACAGCGTGGTGTTCGTACACACGGGTCACGCGATGAGGGCCGACAACGGCCACGACGGCGCACAGTACCTCGCCGGGTCGCCCGTCAGAGTTGCGATGCTCCGAACGCTCCGGGAGGAGCCGCGTCGCCCGGCGGAACTCACGACCGCGGTTGACGCGACCCGGACGACGGTCCAGCGCATCCTCTCCGGGTTCCGCGAGCGGGACTGGGTCGTCAAGCGCGGCGCGGCCTACCACGTGACGCCGTCCGGAAAACGGGTCCATGACGCGTACGAGACGTTGCTCGACGAAGTCGACCTCGCGGACCGGTACGGGCAGTTCGCCGCGGAGCTCGAACGCGTCGGCGCCGACTTCCCGCCCTCGGCGGTCGGCGCCGGAGAGCTGACCGTCGCGGCCGACCGGAACCCCCTCGCCGCGGTCGATCGGCTCACCGAACTCCTGCGCGAGGGGTGCGGCTCGGAGATCCGTGCATTTTCTCCCGTCGTTATCCGGCAGTTCAACGATGCGGCGGCGGAGGCGCTCGACGAGGGCGCCGAGGTCCAACTCGTCATCGACCGCGACGTGGTCGAGGAGTCGATCGCGGAGTTCGCTCCGGCGACCGACCGCGCGCTCCAGGACGAGGGCGCGACGGTGTACGTCTCCCCAGAGCCGATCGAATACGGGGCCTTCCGGTACGACGACGTCGCGTGCGTGACCGCGTACGACCGCAGAAACAACCCCCGGTGCGTGCTCGAATCGATGGACCAGGAAGTGATCGAGTGGGTCGACGACCGGTTTGAGTCGTTCGTCGACGAGGCCCAGCGCCTCTCAGCGGTCGTCGAGAACGCCTGAGTCGGTTACCGTTCCGCTTGTTCACCGTCCGCCACGTCCCCGGAATCGTCGCTCTCGTCCTCTGGCTCGAAGTTGGCGGGGACGACCGTCGGATGATCGATGCCGACGGACGGCTGACTGTGTGCGCTCATGGTTCTGCTCACACGTAGGCGGCACGTCCCCTAAAAATTACCCATGGGCATAACGCATCCGCGGTCCAGGTGGGTATGTCCGATAGTTATTCTACGCGCCGAGGTCGGCGCCGTCTCGGATTTCCGGTTCGGACTACTGGAACTCTTCGTCGTACAGGTCCTGCGCGTGTTCGATCGCGTCCTTCGCGGCCTGCTTGTCCTCCCAGCCGAGGGTCTCGACCTCCTTGCCCGCTTCGAGGTTCTTGTACGTCGAGAAGAACTCGTCAATCTCGTCGCGGATCTGCTGAGGGATGTCTTCGAGGTCGTCGATGTGGTCAAACCGCGGATCCTCGGTCGGCACCGCGATCACCTTGTCGTCCTGCTCGCCGTCGTCGTCCATCTTCATCAGCGCGACGGGACGGGCTTCAACGACGCAGCCGGGGAACGTCTGGTCCTCGACGAGCACCATCACGTCGAACGGGTCCTCGTCGTCGTAGTACGACTGCGGGATGAAGCCGTAGTCGTACGGGTAGTGAACGTTCGAGTGGAGCACGCGGTCGAGAACGACGCCGGGAACGTCCTTGTCGTACTCGTACTTGTTCCGCTCGCCTTTGAGACACTCCACGACGGCGTAGATCTCGTCCGGCGCGTTCGGTCCCGTCTCGAGATCCTCCCAGAGATTGACCATGTGACGTGTATTCCGTTCATCGCTTGCAAAGTCCTTTCGGGTTCCCGTCGTGGCTCCCGCTGTCGGACGACTCTCGGCTTCGATCCGACGCCGATACGTGTGATACAATACTACTATACAGAAGTATATATTTCTCTCACCGAGTCAATAGCAGTTTCAATGAGTCTGTGTGTTTCCGTACGAGACGCGCGAATCCGGCGATAAACACCGATATCTCGGATGAGACATCTTGTCTATATCTCCCCGTTTCGTCGATAAATTGTCGTGTATCCGCACAGATAGCTGTCGATCATTCGATATCGAGAGATCACCGAATCGGACCGCTCGACACTCCGCTCACCAGTATTGGTACGATTGGCAGGTTTGGAGCCTACTGATGTATTTAAACCTTCGTCAATCTTGAGAAAAGTTATAAGTTTGGGTGCTCTACACTATTCTATGTCAGAGGCACAATCGGTTACCGATGGCTCAACGACGCGAACGGCCGCAGACCTGACTGCGTTCCAACAGAACATCCTCGCGATCCTCTCGGAAGAACCAATGTACGGGCTCGCGATCAAACGTGAGCTCGAGTCGTACTACGACTCCGAGGTAAACCACGGGCGACTCTACCCGAACCTCGACGACCTCGTCGAAGACGGCCTCGTCGAGAAGAGCGAACTCGACAAGCGGACCAACCAGTACGAGCTCACGGAGGCGGGCCACGACGCCGTCCTCGAACAGCTGGAGTGGGTCCTCGACCGATTCGTCACCGACGAGGTACGCGCAGACGAAGTCCGTTCCCTACTCGACGAGTAACGACGACCCCGTCGTCGCTGTCTCGGGAGGCAACCAGCATGTTTTGGCACACGCGCGCGGTGAAAGCCGCGCACGCTCGACCGCCGAGCGACAGCTCGGTTTTTCCGCTATGACTCCTCGGGGCCGTCCACGTCCGCCGCGACCGACTCGATCACGCCGAGCGACTCGTCGACGACCGCCAGCTGCTCGTCGCTCGGCCAGCCGTTCCGCGGGAAGTACTCCTCGCGGAACTCCGCGCGCTCGTCGGGTGTCGCGTCGTCGACCGGGCGCACGTAGTGGTTGCTCATGAACGCCGCGAAGCTCCGGGCGGTGTCAGCGTGGACCGAATCGTGCGCCTCGGCGACTGCGTCGGCGACCGCGTCGTTGTACGCGGCGATCTCACGGTAGCGGTCGGCGTCGCCCGGCCCCGACAGCGACACCTCGACGGCCCGGTCGGTGGTCTCTATCTGGTCGAGCTGTACCGTTCCGTCGTCCATCCACTCGTCGGGGTACAACACGAGCGTGTCGTCTTCGTCGCGGAGCCGCGGAACGTAGTCGTAACCCTCGACCAGCTCGTCGCGGCGATCGCGATAGAACGCGGCGGCCGCCTCGTCCTCGGTCTGTCGGGCAAGCCGGGTGAGTCGCTCCGCCTCGTCGACGACCTCGGCCGGTACGTCGGGGACGCGGTCGTCGTCGCCCGCGTCGGCATCGCTGTCGTCCTCGTCGGGCTCTGTCTCTCCGTCCTCCGACGTCTCCGCCGCCATCACTTCACGGGCTCGCTCTTTCGCCCATTCCGGGGGCTCGTCGTTAGTTCGCGTCATCGAGTGCCTCGTTCGCCAGATCGTCGGCGCGTTCGTTTATCTCTCGCGGAACGTGCCCGATCGACCACCGGTCGAACCGCTCTAACAGCTCTCGAACGCTGACCCGTCGCTCGCGGAGCTCCGGGTCGTTGGCGTTCCACTCGCCGCGAACCTGCTTGACGATCAGTTGGGAGTCGCCGCGGACGTCGATCTCGTCGAAGCCGTACTCGTCGGCGGCCTCCAGCGCTCGGATCAGTGCGGCGTACTCGGCCTGGTTGTTGGTGACGCGGCCGATCCGCTCGCCGCCCTCGGCGGCGATCCCGTCGGACGTGACCAGACACCACCCGACCGCGCCCGGCCCGGGATTCCCGCGCGAGGCGCCGTCGAAGTAGACGTGCGCGCGTCCGCCGCCCTCACTTAAAAGGGCGGTCAGGCGGGTCGGGTCGCTGCCCTGCACGACGACCTTGTCGTCGTACGCGACGGCGACGGCGCCCTCTCGCTCGGCGCGCCACCGCTCGTGTGCGGTGTTCCCCTCATCGATCCGGACGCCGGCGTCCGCCAGATTGGCTCGCGCAGCCGCCGGATCGCAGTCGATCGTCGGCATTCGATCGGGTTCCGCGCTCGCGGGACAAAGGGCTGTCCGTCGGCCGCGCCGGTCTGTGGCACCCATGGAAACACACGGCACGACGAGCGCCCCCGTCGTTCGAGTCGAGCAAACGCTAGACGCCGAGCAAACGCTATGAGTGTTGCAATGTCACGTACTAACACTCTAACAAACTTTTAAGTAAATCCGTTTGGGTAGTATATAAATGCGATGACACGCCCAACCCGGCAACGGGATCACGACCGGCAGCGTGTGCGGGACGAAGACGCCGACGAGACTGAAACCGACACCGAGGAGGTCGAAGGGGTCGACGCCGGCGAGTTGGACCCTGAGGACTTCGACCCGGAGGAGCTCACTCGGACGGCCGACGGGGAGCTGATACACGAGGAAACCGGACTCATCGTCGAAGAGGAACAGATCGATCCCGGTCCGGAGTGGCGGGCGTTCAACCACTCGGAGCGGCAGTCGAAGTCTCGCGTCGGCGCCCCGACGACGAAGACGATGCACGACAAGGGGCTAACGACGACGATCGACTGGAAGGACAAGGACGCGTACGGCCGCTCTATCTCCTCGAAGAAGCGGTCGCAGATGCACCGGTTGCGCAAGTGGCAGGAACGGATCCGGACGAAGGACGCCGGCGAGCGCAACCTCCAGTTCGCGCTCTCGGAGATCGACCGCATGGCGAGCGCGCTCGGCGTCCCGCGATCCGTCAGGGAAGTCGCCTCGGTCATCTACCGCCGCGCGCTCAACGAGGACCTGATCCGCGGGCGCTCGATCGAGGGCGTCTCCACTGCGGCCCTCTACGCCGCCTGTCGCAAGGAGGGGATCCCCCGTTCACTCGAGGAGATATCGGACGTCTCGCGGGTCGAGCGGAAGGAGATCGGTCGGACGTATCGCTACATCTCACAGGAGCTCGGCTTAGAGATGCGGCCGGTCGACCCGAAGAAGTACGTCCCCCGCTTCTCCTCGGAACTCGAACTGAGCGAGGAGGTCCAGTCGAAGGCCAACGAGATCATCGAGACGACCGCCGAGAAGGGATTGCTCTCCGGGAAATCTCCCACCGGGTACGCCGCCGCCGCCATCTACGCCGCGTCGCTGCTCTGTAACGAGAAGAAGACCCAGCGCGAGGTCGCGGACGTCGCGCAGGTCACCGAGGTCACCATCCGCAACCGGTATCAAGAGCAGATCGAAGCGATGGGGATCCACAGCTAGGCGTCGCGGGGCGGCCGGCCGGTCGCGCTTCCGTTCTCTCTCGCTAGCAACGTTCAAGCCGGCACGGCGTCAACTTCGATCCGAATGCGGCTCGACGAGTTCATCGAGTTCGAGGCGAACGAGCGCGCCGAGCGGCGGCGCCTCGCCGCCGAGAAGGACTACGGAATCTTAGATCACCTCGACTCCTTCGAGCGGCGCTTCGAGGAGCACGTCTCCGACGACGCCGTGGTCGGCAGCGTCTCTCCCTCTATCTTCGTCGGGCGCTCGAACTACCCGAACGTCTCGACCGGGCTGCTCTCGCCGGTCGGCCGCGAGGAGCGCGCCGCGAGCTTCGAGACCTCCGCCGCGTGGTACGACGAGGGCGTCTCGATCGCGGACGTGTTCGACCGACGGACGAGTCTGCTGAACTCGACTCGCGGGGTCGACGTGGCGGACGCCGGCGCGACCGGCGGCGTCAAATCGCTGGCCGGAGACGGCCCGGCCGAGAGCGTCCACGACGCGTGGGACGGCTGGCTGGGCGTTCAGCGGGAGGTCGCGATCGCGGACCGCCCGGTCGACGTGGAGATCGGACTTGACGGGACTCCCGACCTCGACTTCGATATCGGCACGGCGGACATCAAAACGCCGACCGGCCCGCGCGCCGCGGCCCGAACCGCAGACCTCGGGGAGAACCCGCACGTCCCGCGCCCGGTGCAGAAGACGCTCGAAGACGACGACTGGCGCGCCCAGGGCGCGATGACGTACCTCTACCGCCGCGGGTTCGACGTGTACGAGATCAACACCATCCTCTCCGCGGGGGCGCTGGGACAGGGCGAGAACCGCCGGCTCGTCCCCACGCGCTGGTCGATCACGGCCGTCGACGACACGGTCGGGCAGTTCCTCCGCGGTTCGATCCGCGACAACCCGACAGTCGACCGGACCGAGGTCCATCGCAACGAATACTTGGGGAACGCCTTCTGGGTGATCCTCGTGCCGGGACGGTGGGAGTACGAGCTCGTCGAGATGAAGTCGCCCGGCTCGATCTGGAACCCCGATCCCGAGGCGGGCGTGTACCTCTCGGCCGCCAGCGAGGGCCGCGAGGGGCGGACCGGCTACGTCGAGGAGACTGCGGGCGCCTACTACGCGGCCCGACTCGGCGTCTTGGAGCACCTCGACGAGCGCGGGCGGCAGGCGAAGGCGCTCGTTCTCCGGCACGTCTCCGACGACTACTGGGGGCCGGTCGGCGTCTGGCAGGTGCGCGAGGCCGTCCGGAACGCCTTCGAGGGTGAGTTCGGGACTGCGGAGACGTTCGGGGAGGCGGTTCGCGGCGTCGCCGAACATCTCCCGGTGTCGCTGGGTCGCCTCCGCCGGAAGTCGACGATGGCGGCCGGCCTACAGGCGAATCTCGGCGACTTCGTCGACGCCGGGTAAGCGCGACGACGGGAGAGATGCCGCCCCTGACCCCGATCCGTTTTATGCCTGCCGTCGAGTGGCTGACGCATGGTTCCCACGGTCCCCGCGTTCGGCGGCGTCCCCGGTGGTCCCGAACTCGTGATCATCCTGCTGATCGCCGTGCTGTTGTTCGGGGTTCCCCTCGTCCTCATCGCGGGCGCAGTGCTGTTCCTCAGACAGCGCTCCGACGGTGACGAGGCGGAGGCCGACCGCATCGCGGACCTAGAGGCGGAGGTCGAACGACTCCGCGAGAAGGTCGACGACGAATCGGACGAGGGAGACGAGGCTGACGGCGACGATCGCTTATAAACACGAGGCGGTGGCGCGCCCCGGTGAGCGGCCCGGAGGGCCGCGAGCCGCGAGGGACCAAAGGTCCCTCTGGCAGCCGGCGGCTTCGCCGCCGGCGACGCCGGTGCGAGGGAGTCGGTGGTCCGGAGCGAAGCGGAGGACAACCGACGAGGCTGGGGAGGCGTGAGGTGCGGTTGTGGTGCGGTCGGGGCGGGACTCTAAGGGGCAGTCGAGAGGACGAAGCACGACGACGTAAGTACCGCAGGGAGCGAGCGGAGCGAGCGACTGAGGAACGCAACGAGTCGCGCGAGTCCTCGCGGCTGGGGCTTTGGCGATGTTCTCCGTCGATCCGGAGCTAACTACTTATAAACGAGCGGCTGGGAATTTGGTGGTGGTCACCGCGGAGTCAACCGTATATCAACACTACACCGTCGTCTAAGTCGCCCACTCTTGCCCTTGAAACTCCCTATCAGTCCTCTGCCCAGTAGTACAGGTCCTCGCGGGGCGCGTCGCAGTTCGGGCAGTTGGCCGGCAGCTCCGTTCCGATCTCACCCATCTCGCCGCACTCCCAGCAGCGCCACATCACGTAGGCGGTGCCGAACACGTCGCGGGCGTCGGTGAGGGTGAGTGGCTCCGACCCGGACGGCGACGAGACGTAGAAGCCGTCGTCGTCGACGCCGCGCACCGTCCCGAGCTGTTCTCCATCCTCGTCGTACACCGGTTGTCCGATGCTCATGTCTGCGAATACGGGTTCCTCAGAGGCCATGCGTGGTGATACGCGCCGATCCCTCAGAAACCGCTCAGGCGACCGGCGTCCGCTCGACCACGGTGCCGTTCACGGTCGGGTACTGCTCGACGATCTCGCCCTCCGATAGGTCGCCGTCCTCGATCATTTCTTCGAGGAGCCACCACGCGATCTCGACGTGGTCCGATTTGACGGTGTAGAACTCCTCGGGGACGCCGAGTGCCTCGAAGCGGTCGGCGTCGGCGAACGCTTTCCCGTAGACGAGGGTACCGTCGTCGGTCACCTCGTCGAACTCGCGCCGGATGTTCTTCGCCATCCGCTTGAGCCGGTTCCGGTGTTGGGCGGCGTCTTTGAACACGGAGGTACAGAAGTACACCTTCTCGTGGCTCGCCATCTCGGAGACGATCGCGGCGTCCTTCGAGCCCTCGACGGCGGACATGTGGCCCTCCTGCAGCTCGAAGCCCTCCTCTTGCATCCGCCGATAGTTCCCGTCGGACATCTCGAACTCGTTGATGTTACAGAACTCGGCGGCGCCTTCGTCGAGGAACTCTAAGAACTCCGGCTCCGCGCGGATGCCGGGGATCTCAAAGGCGGGCGTGAGCCCCTCCTCGCGGGCGATGTGGAGGATATCCTCCCACTCGGTGCCGTGCATCTCGCCCCACATCTCGAGTGGCGGGTGGAAGCGGATCTCGTCGAGGCCGGCCTCCGAGAGGCGGCGCATGTTCTCGCGCCCGCCCGTGATCCCGGTGTAGAGGTGCGTGTGATGGTCCTCGCCGAACTCGTCTTTCAGCAGCTCGAGGTATCGGCACGTCTTCGCCATCGCCTCCTGCGGCTCGCCGCCGGTGATCGAGGTGCCGAGCGCGCTCATGCGCTTGGCCTCCGCGATCACGTCCTCGTCGGACTCGACTTTCCGCTCGTTGGCGTACACGTCGGTCACGTTCTTCCGGTTCTCTCCGAGGGGACAGTAGAAGCAATCCCGCTGGTCGCAGTAACCGTAGACGAACAGCACCATCTTCCCGCCTTTGGCGCACTGTTCACAGCCCTTGGAGATCATCTACTTCTCTCTACCGGCCGCGGCCTCAAAAAGCGTCCGAACCGACCTGTTCCGGGAGATTCGTTGTCACGGACGGGTTTCGCAGAGCCTCGGATCGTTTCTGTTTCTCGAAACAAACACAAAGTATGTACCTCCGCCGGCGCGATAACGGGTATGACCAGAGAGCCGACCGCCGACGAGACGACCGACGCCGATGCGCTCACCCGCCGCCGCGCGCTCGCCGCCGCCGGCGGAGTCGCGCTCGCCGGGCTCGCCGGCTGCACAGCGCTCGACGTCGCCACCGGCGAGGAGCCGGCCGAGTTCACCGCGGGCACCGCGACGGTCGCGGACGCGACTCTCTCCGAGACGGGCTACGGGCTCAACGAGGTCACCGAGAACACGCAGACTCGCGAGTTCGACGTGGCCGGATCGACCCGCGAAGTGCGAGTGACGAGCAAAATCGCCGAGTACGACAAGGCCGTCGAACTCTTCGGTGAGCGGTATCAGGCGGCCGTCTTTGCGGTGTTGGCGACCCCCCGCGTCGAGGTGCTCGGACAGGCGTTCAACCCCGTCGGCGAGCTCAGCGACCAGGAGCGCGCCCAGCTGATCGTGGACCGCTACGAGGGCGTCAGCAATCTCGAACGCAGCTCGGAGTACACCACGGAGATACTCGGGACGGACGCCGATGTTGTCGTCTACTCAGGAAACGGCGAAATCGAGGGGACCGGCGTGAGCGTCGAGCTCGAGTTCCACGTCGCCGAGGCGGTTGAGGCCGGCGACGACTACGTCATCCCCCTGGCCGCGTACCCCACGGTGTTCGGCGACGGCGAGAACGTTCGTCGCATGTTGAACGGGATCGAACACGAGCCCGCGTCGGAAGACAACTGAGGAGACGCGACGAGGAAGCCGCTAGATAAACCACCTCGCGTGCTGCCGGTCCGAGCCGAAAACATATGTCGGCCCCTCGCATAGCCTCGCGTAATGCTGCTCGTCCTCTGTGTCGATCTCGACGACGACCTCGGTCGCAAGACGGGGATCCCGACCCCTGTCATCGGCGCCGACGAGGTGACCGAGGCCGCGGTCGCACTCGCGACCGCCGACCCGGAGGACTCCGACGTGAACGTCCTCTTTCAGGGCGTTAACGTCTACGACGAGCTGGCGGCCAGCGGCGAGTCGGTCGAGGTCGCGGCCGTCACCGGCGTCGACGGATCTGACGTGCGCGCGAACCGCGCGGTGGGCCAAGAGGTCGACCGCGTGCTCGCTGAGCTGTCGACCGGCGAGGAAATCTCGGCGGTCGTCATCACCGACGGCGCGCAAGACGAGTCGGTCCTCCCCGTGATCCGCTCGCGGATGCCCATCGACGGGATGCGCCGGGTAGTCGTCCGGCAGGCCCAGGACCTCGAATCGCTCTACTACACGATCAAGCAGGTGCTGGCGGACCCAGAGACCCGCGGCACGATCTTGGTGCCGCTCGGCGTGCTCCTCCTGATTTACCCGCTCGTCGTCGTCGCCAACCTGTTCGACGTCGCCGGCGCGGCCGTCCTCGGGATCCTTTCCGGGATCGTCGGGCTCTACTCGCTGTTTCGCGGGCTCGGGCTCGAAGACACGGTCGACGGCGCGGCCGCCTCCGTCCGCAACGTGCTCTACACCGGGCGAGTGACGCTCGTCACCTACGTCGTCGCGCTCGCGCTGATCGTCGTCGGCGGGGTCCAGGGCATGGAGACGGTCGAGACCGTCCGCGGCGTTCGCGGAGGGGAGCTCACCGTCGCCATCGCGCTCGCGGCGTTCGTCCACGGGTTCGTCCAGTGGCTCGCGGTCGCCGGAGTCACATCCAGCCTCGGCCAGATCACCGACGAGTACCTCGCGGGTCGGTTCCGATGGCGGTACCTCAACGCGCCCTTTTACGTGCTCTCGATCGCCGTCGTGCTGTACGCCGTCTCGGGATTCTTCCTCCCAGCAGTCCCGGGCGTGACATCGCTCGGGCTCTCCGACCTCGCGATGGCGCTCGCGGCCGGAACGCTCACTGCGGTGTTGAGCACGCTCGCGTTCGCGGTCGCGGAGTCGCAGCTCCCGTCGGCGGACCCGAGTTGAAAAACAACACGGCGTTCGGTTCTCGACCCGCTCACCGCGGCGTCCACTCCTCGCAGGCGTCCATGTCGTCCATCAGCGCGTCGTGGTGGCCGCAGTACGGATGCATCCCCTGTTCCGTGCGGACGTAGTCGAACTGCGCGCAGTTCCCGCAGTAGGTGTCTCCCGGGCCGTCGCGCGCGGCGGCCGAGTCGCCGGGGGTGGCCGGGCCGCTCGGCCCGGCCGGAGTGCCGGAGCCACTCTCGCCACCTGCCCCGTCGAGCGGGGACCGGATGTCGGTTGCGGTCGCGCCGCCGTCGCTCACGCCGGCGGGTTTCGATCCGCTCACAGCCCCTCGCGATCCGGACGAGCCGGACGATTTGGGAGCGCCGGACGATTTGGGAGCGCCGGACGGGAGCGACGATCCCGATTCGCTCCCCTTCTGTCGGTTCGTCTGCGTCTCGACTTCCCCGTCGGGGGTACCGCCCAGGAGGCCGACGCCACCGCCGTGGTTGAGCTGGGCGCGATCGACCTCAATCACTTTCGTCTCGCCCTTATGAGTCACCTCCATGGTGACGGTGCCGCCGGGGTCGTTCCGGGTCTTGAAGTTGGCGACGCCGACGAACACGCTCCACAGCATCGTCGCGGCGCCGACGAAGTATAGCCCCGCGGTCGGAAGCGTGAGGTCGGTGAGATCCGGGCGCGGCCCGCCGATCCACTGGTTGGGGTACGCGTACGCGAACAGCGCGACGCCGAGACACATCACGGCCGCCCCGACAATCGCGGCGACGCGGGTGTTGCGGTCCGCCGGGAGTACCGTCATCACGCCGAGTAACACGAGTGGGACGCCCACGCCGCCGAGCACGCCGCCGAGCTGCCGCGCCGCGCCGGAGTTGTAGCCGCTCGGGAGGATAACCTCCGCGGCAACGAGGATTCCGGCGACGAGAAGCAGCGTCCCGGCGACGAACGAGCCCACGCCGAGGTACAGCCGACGCGGGTCGACCTCGGAGCGTCCCCGCCCGCCGTACGCCTCCGAGAGACTGGTCATACGGGGTCTACGTCGTCCTCCCTGAAAACAGTATGTCAGACGTTCGCCCCCGGCGGGGGACCCAAAGGGGGCGACCCCCGATCGACGACCGGCCCCGTCTCAGACGAGCGCGTCCACGTCGACGTTGGCGTCGAGGAGCTCCGCCATCAGATCGACGGTGCGCGCGTCGCGGGTCCGACCGCCGCGGACGACGCCCTCGGCGCGATCGATCGCGGTGACCGTGTCGGTGTTCACCGCGAGGACGGGCTTGCCGGCGTCGGCCGCCTTGCCGAGTACGGCGCCGGAGGGCCGGTGGCCGCCGGTGAGCACGAGACAGGCGACGCCGGACGCCTCGAGCGCCGCGGTCTGGACATCCGCGCGGTCGCCACCGGTGATGACGGCGGCGTCGCGGGCGCGTCGGAAGTACCGGAGCGCCTCGTCGCCGCCCATCGCGCCGACGAGGAAGCGCTCGACGAAGCCGTCGGTCGGGGCGTCGGTCAGCAGCTCGGCGCCGAGCTCGTCCGCGAGCTCGCCGACGGTGACGCCGGCCAGCTCCTTCTCGGACGGGATGGCGCCGAACACGGTGATCCCCTTCGACTCGAGGAACGGGATCCCGTCCTGATCGAGCGACTCGAACGCGTCGTCGGAGACCTTGTTGAAGATGACACCGGCGAGCCGGTCGCCGAACGAGTCGGCGGCCGCCAGCACCTCGTCGAGGTCGTTCGGTGACTCGTACCCCGCGACGAGCACCACCCGCGCGTCGAGCAGCTCTGCGATGTCGACGTCAGTGAGGTCGACGACGCCGCCGGTGGTCCAGCGTCCGCCGCCCTCGATGAACATCTGGTCGCGGTCGGCGGCGAGGTCATCGTACTCCTCGCGGATCCGTTCGCTGAGCGCGCCGGCGTCCTCGGTGCCGCGGATCGCGCCCTCGACGAACGTCGGCGAGTAGACGACGGGCTCCATCTGGTGCATCTCGGCGTCGAGACCGAGCACCTCGCGGGCGAGCATGGGGTCCTGATCGAGCGTCTTGCCGACGTTCGACTGGAGCCGCGTCCCCTTCGGTTTCATGTAGCCGACGCTGCGGTCGCGGTCGGCGGCGAGTCGCGCGAGCGCGACGGTGATCGCTGTCTTTCCGGCGCCATCTCCGGTCGCGGTAATGAGTGTTGTGGGTGTATCTGTCATAGGTCGAGTTCCTCCGGGTCAACCGTAAGTCTCACGTCGACGGCGGCGGCGTTCGTGCCGCCGTCGGCGTCGGGCAGTGCGACGAGCGGGTTGATGTCGAGTTCGAGGATCGCCGGGAAGTCCGTGACCAGCTGTGAGAGCCGCCCGATCGTCTCGATCACGGCGTCGACATCGACTGGATCGCGGCCGCGGGCGCCGCGAAGCAGCGGCGCTGATTGGATCTCCTCGGTCATCTCGCGGGCCTCCGGCTCCGAGACGGGCGCGACGCGGAACGTGGTGTCCTCCATCACTTCCACGAAGATCCCGCCGAGCCCGAACATCAGCAGGGGGCCGAACTGCGGGTCGCGGTTCATGCCGACGATCGTCTCGACCCCGTTGTCGAGGTCGACCATTTCCTGCACCTGCACGCCGAGTACCGTCGCGTCCGGCTGGTAGTTGTGCGCGCGGGTGATCAGGTCTTCGTAGGTGTCCACCACGTCGTCGTCCTCGACGCCGACGGCGACGCCGCCGATGTCGGACTTGTGGAGGATGTCCGGCGAGACGATCTTCATCACCACGTCGCCGTCGATCTCGGCGGCCACCTCGCTTGCGTCGCCGGGGCTGTCGACGATCTCGCCGGCGGGCGTGGGGATGCCGTACGCGTCAAGCAGCTCCATCGCCTCGACGCCCAGTCGGTTGTCGTCGCGGTCGCGCACCGTTTCGAGGATCTCGCGGGCGCGTTCGCGGTCGACATCGAACGACATCGGGTCGGCGTACTCGCGCGCCTTGATGTCGCGGTATCGCCCGAGCGTCGCGAGGCTCTCGATCCCGCGGGCGGGGTCGAAGTAGCAGGGGATCCCCTTCGCCTGCAGCTGCTGTTTCGGCTCGCGGGTTCGGTCGCCGCCCATCAGGCAGGCGGCGACGGGGGCGTCCATCTCGTCGCTGACCTCGCTGATCGCGTCCGCGAGGTCGTCGAAGTCGATCGTCGCTGTCGGCGCGGCCAACACGAGCGCGGCCCCGACGTTGTCGTCGGCGACGGTGATCTCGAGCGCCTCGCGGAACCGCTCCACGTCGGCGTCGCCGATCACGTCGACCGGGTTGTGAATGTTCGCCTCGTCGGGCATCGACTCGGCGAGCGCGTCGCTCGTCTCTCTGGTGAACGACGCCATGTCGAGGTCGGCGTCGCCGACGGCGTCGGTCGCCATCACGCCGGGACCGCCGGCGTTGGTGACGATCGCGACGCTGTCGGTGTCGGGGAGCGGCTGGCTCCCGAGAATACCCGCCGAGTCGAACAGCTCGTCGACCGACTCCGCGCGGATGACGCCGGCCTGATCGAGGCCGGCCTCGTACGCCTTATCCGAGCCGGCGAGCGTCCCGGTGTGCGAGGAGGCGGCCTGCGCGCCGGCGCTCGTCCGCCCCGACTTCACGGCGACGATCGGGGTGTCTTGGGTCGTCTCGCGTGCGGCCTCGATGAACTCGCGACCGTCCTCGATCCCCTCGAGGTAGCCGATAATCACGTCGGTCTCGTCGTCGTCCCCCCAGTGGTCGACGAAGTCGGTCTCGTCGAGGACGGCCTTGTTCCCCAGCGAGACCACGTCCTTGAAGCCGATCCCGTTGTCGTTGGCCCAGTCGAGGACCGCGGTGACGAACGCGCCGGACTGACTCATAAAGGAGAGTCCGCCCGGGAGCGCGTTCTCCGGGCCGAACGTCGCGTTCATGCCCGAGGGTGTCGACATGATCCCCAGGCTGTTGGGGCCGACGACGTTGAGGTCGTACTCGTCGGCTATCTCTGCGAGGCGCCGCTCCCTCGCTGCCCCGTCCTCTCCCGTCTCGCCGAACCCCGCGGTGATCACGACGACGTTCCGAACGCCCGCGTCGCCGCACGCCTCGATCGCGTCCAGCACGATCGACGGCGGCACGACGACCACGGCGACGTCGGCGTCCGCGTCGGCCACCTCCCCGACGCAGGGCATCCCGAGCACCTCGTCGTAGTTCGGATTGACGGGAACGGTGTCGCCGTCGAAGTCGTCGAGCAGATTCGACGTGACGGCACGACCGACTGCTCCCTCTCGGGATGTCGCGCCGACGACGGCGACCCGGTCCGGGTCGAACATCTCGTTGAGCGTACCCATCAGTACGTCACTATACACACCGACGCTTTAACATCGACGGGAGCGTTCTCATCTCTTGAATATTAATGAACAACCGATCGGATCGACCTGCGCTCGCTTGAGAATCAGCGAGTCAATCGCTTCACTGTCCCGTATTCTGCCGTATCAGACTGGACAGTCGATTGTCAAGCACTCGATTGTCAAGCACTCGATTGCCGACGATCCCCGTGGCCTGTTCTGTCGCTAGCCCGACTCGTCCGTTGGATCCGCCTCGCCGTGCGGTTCCGGCTCCGATGGAGCGGACCCGTCTGTCCGTATCTGCATGCCCGATTTATCGGCGGCAGCGGTGGTACTCGGACGGCTCGATGCGCTTGCGTTCTGTATCGCCTTGTCGGTCGCGTCGCACTTCGCGTTCGGAACGCTGAGCGTCACGATGTTCCCGTCGGTGTGTGTGTCGAAGGTGAGATCGCCGCCCGATCTGTTGGCGACCCAGTACACGAGCCACAGCCCCATTCCTGCGGTGTGACGGAGGTCGTCCATCTCCCACCGGTCGGTGATGACGTGTCGCTCCTCGACCGGGATCGGCGGACAGTTGTCGCGGATCGACACCTCGATCGTCTCGTCGGTTGTGCGCACGTCGATACGGACCCGCGGCGTCGACTGCGCGTGTCCGAGCGCGTTCTCGACCAACTCGGCGATCGCGTAATCGAGCTCCGGGTGCGTCAACGCCTCGGCGTTCGGCGGGTACGAGACCGAGACTTGCGGGCGCGTCGAGTCGGCGTCTCTCGCCACTTCGGTTGCCGTCTCGTCGCCAGCGAACCCGCCGGCGTTCTCCGCTCCGCTACGGTGTTCGCTCTCCGTCGCGGCTCCGGTGTCCCCCGGCTCACGATAGCTGACGTCGATCGCCTCGTCGCAGTTGTCGACGGCTATTCCAAGCGCCTCCTCAACAATCGGTGCGACTTCGATCGCCCGAGGCGACCCGCGCTGTCGCAGTAGATCGATCACGCCACGCTGCTTCTCCGCTGTCGTCAGTAGGTTGGAGGCAACCCGCCGAATCGTCTCCGCGTGTTCCTGTATGTCCGCACCGAGTTCGGCGAGCGCGTCGGGGTCGGTCCAGTCGTCTCCCTCCGTCTTGGCGACGCTATCGCCTCGTGCCTCCAGTTCGAACGCGTCCGCGGCGGCGACGCGGTCGGTGATCCGTTCTGCAGTCCCGTCGACGATATTCATATCGTTGCGGATCGTGTGTCGAAGGAGGTTATCCATCACGGCGAGCTGTCGCTTGCGACGATACTCGTCGGTTACATCGCGAGCGAACCCCGTGATGGCCACGACCTCGCCGTTCTCGATAACCGGTTCGCCGGGGACGCGGACCCACTTCGTGACCCCGTCAGCGGACCCCAGCCGGTAGTCGATCAGCACTGACTCTCCGTTCGAGAGCCGCTCCATCGCGCGCTCGACGTACGGGAGGTCGTCGGGGTGGACGGCCTCGAGGAACAACGTTGGCCGCCGTTCGAGCTCGCTCGGTGGCACATCGAAAATCGATTCGACGGTGTCGTTGATGAACAGCAGCTCGTCCCATCCGGCGGAGAACATCCAAAACACGTCGGACGAGGCCGACGCGATCGTCTCCAATCGGTGCCGAGACTCAACCTCTGTCGTGACGTCCCGCGAGATCAACACGTATCCGTCGACGCCCGTCTCTTCGGGCGGGTGCACCGTCGTCCGGAGCCACACCCATCCGCTGTCTGCAGTCTGGGACCGGTACTCTAGCGGCTCCTCAAGCGTCGTCTCCCCGGAGATAATCTCCAAGAAGCTCTCTTGGATCCGCTCTGTATCCTCGGGGTGGACGAGCGCGAAGGCGTCCCTCCCGACGAGCTCTTCCGATTGGAATCCGAGCATATCGGTGACGGCCGCGTTGAGGTGCCGGAAGATTCCATCTTCATCGACGACGGTAATCTTGTCTCCCGTGAGGTCCAAGAGAACCTCAGGATCCGGCAACTCGACCATACCGTACCGATTTTCCAGGTAGTTGATAACACTGGCCGCCCGATTATCACGTGAGAAATCTCTTGGCTTCGCACTCGGTCGCCGGGGAGCCGTGCGGTCAGTCGGCCGAGACGCCGGTGGCGTCGAACACGGTGCTCGCCGGATCAGCCGTCGAGTCGTCGATGGTCAGCGTCACACCGCTGTCGCCGAGTTCGATGGTGGCGTCAGTCGCGCCTCGCGTGTACTCGGCCGCGTGGTCGCCATCGGCGTCGAAGCGGACGCCCTCGATCAGCAGCGGGGTCTCGCTGAGTCGTTCGACCTTACGGTACGCAGTCGAGAGCGCGATGTCGCACGCGTCGGCCAGCTCGCTCGTCGTCATCGCCGTGTCGGCTGCCCCGAGGATCGCCCGGCAGTCGGGGTCGGCGAGTGCGTCGAACGTGTCGTCGAGCGTCTTGTCGCCTTCCGTCGCGGTCGTCGGTCCGGTCGCCTGCGACACATTTCGCTTCATGGATGTAGGTAGTGGCTCCGATCACCCCAACCCCGGCCCTGCATATGTGGGGTGTTTTATAAGCCCGTGCTGGTCGACCGCGCGCGAAGCCGACGCCGACGGGCGGACGGCGTCAACGTTTTGCCCGACCGCGAACACGAACGGATGCAGATGGGATCCGGAATTAGGGCGGAAGTCTCGCTCCCGGCGGCGTCGCCGTCACCGTTCGGCGGCGTGATCGACCGGTCGACGCCGATATACAGCGTCGCTCGGAGCGCGTCGAACGGCGATCCGAACACGGTCGTCCTCGAGTTCATCGCCGACGCGAACCTCTCGGTCCCCGAGGGGGTCGAGGTCGTGTTCGACTACGGCGCCAAGGCCGCCTATCGGTTCGAGGCGCCGTGCGTCGAGTCGTCGCCGTTCGCGGTACTCGATCGGCACGGGGTCCCCGTTTCGGAGACCACGATCCGCGACGGGCGACTGGTCGTCACCTTTCACGCGACCGACCTGCCGACGCTCCGCTCCGTGCTCGACGAGTTCCGAGAGTCCTGTCCCGACATGCAGGTGTTGCGGCTCCTGCAGTCGTCCTCGACGCCGGAGGAGTCGGACCTGGTCACCGTCGACCGGAGCGAACTGACCGAGCGCCAGCGCGAGGTGCTCACCGCCGCCTACGACGCCGGGTACTTCGACCACCCGAAGGGGGCCAACGCCGGCGAAATCGCCGCGTCGCTCGGTATCGATCGGTCGACGTTCTCGGAACACGTGGCAGCCGCCCAGCGGAAGCTGCTCTCGACGCTCCTCGACTGATCGGGGCCTTCCGCCTCGCTCGTCCCGTTTGCCCTCTGAGTTCCGACCTGTCGGATTCCAAACGCACAGGAATCCGATCCATTCTTCATGTGGTTTGGTGCCGTACCCAATGCTATGACGAGTCCACAGACGCACACCTTCGTCTGTCAGCAGTGTCAGCGATCGATCGAGGTGGACGGCGCGATGCGGACGACGCTGCTTGAGACGGGCTGTGTCGTCTGCGGCGCGCCCGTTTCCGAGGGCGATATCGGCGACACACAGACCGCGTAGCGGGTCGCGACTCCGCCGCCCGTTCGCGCTCTCGCCACCGCCTCCCGGCCCGGCCTGTCGCTCCGGGCCGTTGCTGCTCACGACAGCCTCCGTACCGGCAGCATCGCCGTCTCCGCATCCGGTCTCGTGCCCTTTATCCCCTCGTACGCAGAGAGATAGCGTATGGCGACGAGAAGCGAGGTCGAGATGTCCGACGCGGAGGTCGACGCGCTCCTGTCTCGACACGAGACCGGCGTGTTGTCCCTCGCGCGCGATGAGACCCCGTATGCGATCCCGATCTCGTACGGGTTCGACGAGGAGTCGCGGACCGCCTTCCTCCGGCTCGTGTCGACCCCCGACAGCGAGAAGCGGACGTTCCTCGCGTCCGACCCGCAGGCTCGGATCGTGGTGTACGAGGAGGACGGCGACGGAGACCGCGAGGAGTACGCGAGCGTCGTCGGCGTCGGCACCCTCTACCGGGTCGACCTCGACGATCTCACGCCCGAGACGATCGCGCAGTACGGCGAGACGCAACGGCCCTTATTCGAGATCTGGGCCGACGGAAAAGATGAGTTGGATATCGAGCTGTACCGGTTCGAGCCCGAGCGACTCACCGGCCGCACGGTCGTCGTCGATCGCGACGAGGCGTAGGGATTAACTTGCGGAACAGGCGCTAAAACCCAGTGCTTTAGCGCAGGGATACAGCGCCGTCTTTGAGTGTCGAACACCGCAATCGGAAGATTTGAGTGCCGACACCGCGTTTCTGTGTTTGTCGTTGCGATGGTTTCCATCGTGATTGACTGTCCGAAAACTGGCAGTTGAGTTGGTGTTTGCCTCATCAAAAAGTAAGCCTTCGGACACCCAAACCGACGTAAAATAATCAGATAACTCCGAGTCCTTCGCGGGATAGGAGTAACGGTGGCATGGCACTCCCATCGGCGTGTCGGGTCGCAAACGTAAGTTCCCAACTCAGCGGGCCTTTGCTCGTGGGAAGCCCCGCCGTTTACGGCGGGGAGGATGTCACCTGTCTCTCTGCCCGTCGGATTCTAGCTTCTCGCGTCGGGCTTCGAACTCTTCGTCGGTGAGATCACCACGAGCGTACGCCAGACGGAGTTCCTCCATCGCGGGATCGTGAGGTGTCTGCGTCCCGCTCATGCGCCGGACGAGTAGATAGCCACCGCCGATGAGCGCGAGGAGAAAGATGAGCGGGATGAGCATCCCGACCAACGGCCACCACCCACCTGTCGTGCCGTACTGGCCCATCATTCCCCCGTATCCCATCATCCCGCCGAATCCCAGACCCATCGTGAGCAAGGGAAAGAGGATGACCGCTCCGAGGATCAGGAGTAGTATCGTCGTCGTGTCCAGTTGATCCGATGATGACATTGGAAATCAGGTCTCCGACGCGGGTTCGAACTCGTCTGTAACGGCTGCCAATACGCGATCGAATCGCTCGGTGACCTCGGTTGCGATGGAATCAAGCGCGTCGTTGTCGGCGATATCAATCAACTGATCCGGGTCGACCGCACTCACCACGATATCGCCATCGTCATTCTCGTAAACGATGACGTTACACGGCAAGAGCGCACCGAGTTCGATTTCCTCGGTCAATCCGTCGAATGCCAGCGGGGGATTACACGCACCGAGGATCCGATACTGACGGAACTCTTCGCCGAGTTTCTCTTTGAGCGTCGCCTGGATATCGATGTCACAGAGGACACCGAATCCCTCGTCTTCGAGTGCAGCGTTCGTCGCGTCGACGACGTCGTCGAATTCACCAGTGACGGCTGTCTGTTTTGTGTACTCCATGAAATACTATACCCCATCAACGGGGTTAACGGTTGGGTGCCTCAACGGCGGGCGTCGGGTGTGAATCGGCTGGAACAGCGACTGTGTCGTCATTCGGAACGTTTGAGCCGGTTTCGCTGCCGATCGAACTCATCGTCCGAAATTTCACCGCGGGCATACCGCTCGCGGAGAACCGACAGGGACTGTTCATCATTCCCGCCGGACCCTCGGTTGAGGAGCGCATTGGCGAGATAGATCGGAATCGCGATGAGGAGCCCCATCCAGAGGAGTCCCCAGAGACCCATCGCCCCACCGAAGAGTCCCCAGCCACCCATCATACCGCCACCGTAGCTCCCGCCGCTGTGGGCAGCAGCCGTTCCAGTCGTCGCGACCAGCAACGGGACAGCGAGTATCGCGAGTCGACGAGCGGTACGTCCGAAGTGTGTGGTGAGTCGTGTCATGGTTTCGTGTTGGGAAGTCGCAGTGTTCGATCGAAACGGTTCGGAACGGTCAGAGCGGTCAGCAGTGACCTTGGGCGTACGTCCCGCTGTGCCCGTACGTCCCACTGTGGGAGTTGTCGTTAGCCATGTCCTGGGCCATCTCGCCGACGGTCACGCCCATGTTCGACTCCATCCAGTCGACGCTATTGGGGCCCATGTGTTCGATCATCTGCGCCTCCATCCAGACCGCCCAGTCGTCGGCGGTCGCGTCAGACGGAGGTGCGTTGTCAGCGATCGGGGCGTTGTCAGCGGTCGTGGCGTTTCCGTGTGCGCTGACCGCGGGGGCGGCGACCGCGAGTCCGACGATTGCGAGCGCCACGAGCAGCCAGCGGCCGAGTTTGAAGTTGGTCATTGTGTGTCTCCTCGGTTACCCGTAAGAGCGTTCGGGAGTTATCTTGCTGGGTGTGAACCCAACCAGGAGAACGGTCGAAACCGTTTATAGAGCGATCTAATCGTTTCGTGGGAGCCAGACCGTTCATCCGGCCCGAATTCGCCGGATTGACACGCAATCCGTTTCCGGGATCGGGCCCAGACCACACGAACGACGGTGCGTACTATCCGAAATCAAAGGTTTAGACGGCTCAATCGACGTATCTCACGACACGCGCCACCCCTGCGTCGAGATGGGACAGATCGTGACCGTGGAACACCCACCGACCGGGGTTGTCGGCGTGGAAGTCGATCGTCAAGGTGGAGAAGTAAACTACCCTACCCTACTTCGCTCACCCCATACGGGGTTCGCTCGTTGAGGGTAGGGCTTTGATGTGGACTCCCGGCAATCAGTCGCCAGCAATAGGCTGGTGACTCTCACCGTTCAACGTCACCAGAACGCTCTGCGTTCTGGTTGGCTCACAAGAGCTCTGCTCTTGTGAACGTCCCACCATTCACACGCACGTCTACTTGTGCGTCTCCGCTCCCCGACTTGGGCGAGGAACGGAGTTTGTGTTGTCGCTTCCGAGCGTACCGCACGCCGATATTCTTTGCGGCGTTGTAATCCGCGTTCACTTCATACCCACACTTCTGGCACTTGAAGTGTTCGTCGTGGCGGTTGCCGTCGTGCGTAAAGCCACAGTCCGTCCGAGAACAGCGTTGGGATGTGTGGTTCGGCTCGACCTGCTCCACGGAGACTCCCCGTTCAGGGGCTTTGTAGGAGACGTACTCAAACAGGCGTCGGAACGCCCAGACGTGGTGCCACTTCGCGTGTGGAAGCCGATCTCGAATGTCGCTCAAGTCCTCGAACGCGATTACGTCGCAGTCGTGTTCGACAGCTTCCGAGACGAGTTCGTTGGCGATCGTGTGGATGTACTGTTTGCGCCAGGCTTCTTCACGTTTCCCGAGGCGAAGAAGCGCGTTGTGTGCGGCCTGCGTGCCGCGTTGTTGCATCTCACCACGCCGCTTCTCGAACTCACGACACCAGTGGTCGTAGTCGTCCCCCTGCCAGAAGCGTCCGGTTGAGGAGACGGCAAGGCTGTTGACGCCGAGGTCGATACCGAGGACCGTTTGGTCGGAGTGCCCGGTATCTTCCGAAACCCCATCGTCACGGTCTGTCCGCCGCGTCGAAATGTTGAGGTAGAACTCGTCAGTGGCCGCGTCGTACCGAAGCGTACTCTCGCGGAGCTCGTAGTTCTCGGAGAGTACGTACCGCTCGTAGGGCGTCGGACTGTCTGCCGGGAGAACGAATGACGGTTCGACTCGGCCCTCAACAGTTGCCAGCGACACCTTGTTCCGGTAGAAGGTCGCGCTCCGTGTGTCGTAGTCCATCGTTTCAGCGGTGAACGTCGGTTGAGAGACGCGCTGTCCCTTTTTCCACCGTTCGACACACGCTTTGACGGCTTCGACAGCGCGTTTGATAGCGGCTTGGACAAGTTGGGCCTGTAGGTCTGTCTCCTCTCGAAGTTCGGCGTAGAGCGCGTCACGAACCTCTCGCTTGTTGATCTTACACTCAGTGTAGGAGGTGTCGGACCAACAGTAGTCGGCGGTTCGGTTCGCGCAGGACAGGTATTGCTCGGCGGTTCGGTGGAGTGCGTCGCGTTGCTCGTCGGAAACGGCGAGTTTCACGACGGCGGTTCGACGCACGCCCATAGTTTCAGAGAGTACGCAACGGTACTTATACGCTTGGGAGTCGGTCGGTCGCGGAGTGGCGGTTGTGTCGTCCCATGTCGGTTTCCTCCCCGACCTACTCGCTCACACCGTTCGCTCCTTGAGGTCGGGGGCTCCACCTCGAAAATGCTGATCTCGACTGCGGGAGCGTCAGGTCGAACGTTCGATCCGGATCGTCACTCACTCCGTCGAGCGAGGAGACCGCTCGCAAGTCACTGTGCCGCAGTTGGGTACTGGCCGACGACGAGCGCTGTGGGCTCCCCCCGCCCGCTGGCTCGTCTCATTGGCCGCTTCAGTCGTCCGCCGTCGCAGCGTCGGCGGTCGGCTCGTACAGCTCGCCGGCGCGCTCGCGCTCGGTGAGATACTCGTCGGCGTCGAGCGAGGCTTTCACGCCCATCCCGCTCGCCGTGGCCGCCTGCTGGTAGTGGAAGTCCACCACGTCGCCGGCGCCGAACAGCCCCTCGACGCCGGTCGCGGTCTGGTTCCCGCCGCGACCGCCCTCGGTGATGAGGTATCCCTCGTCGTCGGTCTCGATTCCGGTGCCCTCGAGGAAGTCCGTGTTCGGCGTGTGGCCGATGGCGAAGAAGACGGCGCCCACGTCGAAGTCGTACTCGTCGACCTCGTCGGCGGTGGCGGGGTCATCGAGCTTCTCCGTCGGGTGGCCGTCGGGGTGCTCGACGAGGGTGACGTGGTCGATACCGTCCTCGGGGGTGCCGTGGATCTCGGTGAGCTCGGTGTTGAGGAGGAGCTCGATCTCGCCGTCTTCCACCTTCTCCATCGTGCGGTCGATCCACACGTCCTCCGCGCGGAACTCCTCGCGGCGGTGGGCGATGTAGACGGTGTCCGCGAACTTCGTCAGGAAGTTCGCCTCCTCCATGGCCGCGTCGCCCCCGCCGACGACGAGCATATCCTCACCGCGGAAAAAGGCGCCGTCGCAGGTCGCGCACGTCGAGAGCCCGTACCCCATCAGCTCGTCCTCGCCGGGGACGCCGAGCGTCCGGGCGCTGGCGCCCGAAGCGGCGATGACGGCGTCGGCGGTGTACACGTCGCCGTCGGTGAGTTCGACGCGGAAGTGGCCTGCGGGCTCTTTCGTGAGGGTCTCGATGATCCCGTTGCGGGTCTCGGCGCCGAACTTCGTCGCCTGCGCTTTCATGTCGTTGATCAGCTCCGGCCCGGAGATCCCCTCGGGGAAGCCGGGGTAGTTCTCCACGTCGGTGGTGAGCGTGAGCTGGCCGCCCGGCTCGTCGCCCTCGATGAGCAGCGGGTCGTTGTTCGACCGCGCGGCGTAGATGGCCGCGGAGAGTCCGGCGATCCCGGTGCCGGCGATGATCAGTCGGCGGTGGTCGACGGTGGTGTCAGTCATGCGTATTGGTTCGCCGTCGCGAAGTATGTAGGTTGCGACTGTTGTGTCGTCTCTGCACGACCGTTGGGCGGTCCGGTACCGGGCAGCAGAGCGGTCCGGTACCCGGCAATCGAGCGCGGCCGGAATCGCGTCTCCTCGGTCTCAGTCCGTCGGAAACTCCGGCACCCCGCCCGTCGGCGGTGAGGGGGCGTCGTCGAGCGCCTCGAAGAAGCGGCCGGCGACGAACGCGTCGACGACGTCTTCGAGCGACTCGTCGTCGGACACTTCCTCTAAGAGTCCGAGCGGGACCTGTGCGCCGGCCATGGTCGCGTGCCCGCCGGCGGAGCCGACCGGATCGAGCGCGTCCCGAAGCAGTTCGCCCACGTCGAGGTCCGCGCCGCGGGCCCGCGCGGAGCCGTAGATCACGCCGTCCATGTAGCCGAACACGAACGTCACCGCGATCCCGTCTAGGTCGAGGAGGCGCTCGGCCGCCTGCGCGAGGGCGTCGCGGTCGCCGATCTCGCCGACGCAGGAGGCGACGGTCGAGCCGCGCACGTCCCTCCCTTCGATGGCGCGCGCGAGCACGCGGAGCGTCTCCGCGCTCACGCTCGGGCTCTCGACGCGTTCGAGTGTCGACTCGTCGGCGAACGTCGACAGCGACGCGGCCGCCTCGAAATCCGGGATCGACGTCGACCGCGTGAAGTCCTTCGTGTCGATCCGGATCCCGTACAGAAGGGCGGTCGCGAGGTCACGGTCGGGCTCGATCCCGAGCCGCGAGAGGTACTCCTCGACCAGTGTGCTCGTCGCGCCCGCGTCCGGCCGGATGTCGACGAACTCACCGGCGACGGGCCCCCGTGGCGGGTGATGGTCGACGACGATGTCGACCGGATGCCCCTCGGGGAGGCTGTCGTTGATCCCGGCGCGCGAGTGGTCAACGAGGGCGACGCCGCCGTAGTCGTCGAGGTCGGTCCCGTCGAAGTTCCGTAACGAGATATCGAGCAAGTTCATCATCGCACGGTTCTCCTGGTGCGCGATCTCGCCGCCGTAACAGGCGTCAGCGGAGACGCCGACTGACTCTGCGACTCGAACCAATCCGAGCGCGCTCGCGATGGCATCGGGGTCGGGGTTGTCGTGTGCGACGACGAGCAGCGGTCCGGAGAGGCCCCGGAGGACTCGCAACAGTCGGACGGGCTCTTCGTTGGCGTCGATACCGGTCGCCTCGCGGACCCGCGAGACGACCGCCTCGACCGGATCGACGACGTGGTCGGCGACCGCCCGCACCGCGTCCTGTTGGGCCGCAGTCGGGTTCGTGCCGACGTGGGCGACGATCATCGCGTCCGGGTAGCGGCGCCGCGCGGCCTCCGTGGCCGCGACGTTTCGCGCCGGGTCGTCGCTCGCAACCAACACGACCGCGGCGCTGTCAGGGTACGCATCGGGATCCGTCGGGTCGGCCTCCACGGTGGCGACGTTGCGGTCGCGAAGCGTCGAGGCCCACCCGGTGTCGTCGGTGATCGCGATCAGGTCCCCGCGCGACTCGCGGGTGCGCTCGACGAGCGTGTTCCCGACCGCGCTACAGCCGAGCAGCAGACGCCGGGCCATACCGATGCGAGGGAGTCGGGACGCAAAACGCTGCCGTCATTCGTCGGGTTCGTCTCCCGGCGATCCCCCGCGCAGGGACCCGTTCACCGCGGCGGCGACGTCGACGGCGGCGCGGTTCTCGGCGACGTCGTGGACTCGAACAATGTCGGCGCCGCGGTCCGCGGCGAGCGCGGTCGCGGCGACGGTCGCGTGTTCGCGGTCGTCCGGGTCGCGGTCGACCGCCGCGAACATCGATTTGTGGGAGTGGCCGATCAGTACCGGGCAGTCGAGCGCGTCGAACTCCCCGACACGGTCGAGCAGATCGAACGCCTCGGATGCCGACTTGCCGAAGCCGAGGCCCGGGTCGACGATCACCTTGTCGCGGCCGATCCCGGCCGTGTCGGCGAGCGCCAGTCGCTCGCGGAGCGCCGCGATCACGTCGTCGATCACGTCGTCGTACTCGGGGTCGTTCGTCGGGTCGACGGGGGCCTCGAGGCTGTGCATCACCACGACCGGACAGTCGGCGTCGGCGACGACCTCGCGCATCTCCGGGTCCGTCAGCCCGGTCACGTCGTTGATGATGTCGGCACCGGCGTCGAGAGCGGCCGCCGCGACCGCGGGCTTCCGCGTGTCGATCGAGACCAACGCGTCGCCGTCGGCGACCGCCGAGACCGACTGGATCGCCTCGATCGTCGGGACGACCCGGTCGATCTCCTCGTCGACCGGTACGGGTTCGGCGCCAGGCCGGGTCGACTCGCCGCCCACGTCGACGATGTCGACGCCCGCCTCGACCATTCGCTCGACGCCCGCGACCGCGTCGTCGAGGGCGGCGTGTCGGCCCCCGTCGTGGAACGAATCCGGCGTGACGTTGAGCACGCCCATGACCGCGGTGCTGTCGGTCCAGGGGTAGTCGCCGTCGCTCGATTCGCTGGCGTCGGGGTCGGCAGCGTCGAGGTCGGAAGCATCGAGGTCGGCAGCGTCAAAATCGGCGATCCCGACTCGGTCCGCGATGTCGGCCGCGATCCCGGCGAACGCGTCGCTCTCGCTTCCCCCCTCGCGGAGCCGACCGAGCAGTTCGCGGTACTCCGCCACCGTCCCCGCGAGCGTGACGGGCACGCGCTCGCCGCCGGGGACGCGCCCCTCGCCCGCGCCGAGGCCGCCGACCGCGGCGTCGCCACCGACCTCGCGGAGGACAGAAGTGATCTGCTCTGCGCGGTCGCCGCGGAGCCGGAGCGAGAGAACGCGGTGGTCGATCCCGTCTGCGCCGGACGCGACCGCGTCGGGCGGAACCCCGCCCGCGTCCAGCACGCGGGCCGCGCTCGCGCCCGGATCGCTTCCGCCGACCGTTCGGGGCGTCACGGTTCGCATGTGCGCAGCGCGGGCTTCCGCGACCGCGAACAGCGAACCGACGAGGAGTACGCAATCGTCGGGACCGGCTCGTTCGACTGCGGCGTCAAGGGCCGCTGCCACGTCGTCGCCGACGGTCACGTCGGCGACGCCCGCGGTCCGGAGCGCGGCGGCCAACACCTCGGGGTCCTCCGCGCGGTCGAGGTCCGGGCGACAGGTGACCGCCGAGGCGGCCGCGGGGAGCGCGCTCGCGGCGCCCGCGTGGTCCTTGTCGTGCATCGCGCCGTACACGAGGTGGAGGTCGTCGTAATCGTACTCGGCGAGCGTCCCCGCGAGGGTCCGGCAGGCCGCCGGGTTGTGCGCGCCGTCGAGCACCGTCAGCGGGGCGGTGTCGATCACCTCGAACCGGCCAGGCCACGTCGCCCGCGCGAGGCCGTCGCGGACCGCGGCGTCGGAGAGGGGAGCGCCGGTTCCGTCCCCGAGGGTCCCCGCTGTGCGACGCGCGAGCGCGACCGCGACGCCCGCGTTGGTCGCCTGGTGGTCGCCGACAAGGGGGATCCGGTAGCTTCCGGTCACCTCGCCGGACAGCGCCACTCCCGCGTCAGTCGGGCTCACGCGTCCCTCGTAGGTGACGGAGAGGGCGGGGTCGCCGTTCCCGTCTGCATCCCCGTCACGCCCTGCCCCCGCGACCGTCGCGACCGGGGCCCCCGCGTCGTCGGCGATCTCGCGAACGACCGACAGCGCCTCGCCACCGCAGGCGGTGACCATGGGGGCGCCCGCGTCGGCGATCCGGGATTTGGTGCGGGCGATCTCCTCGATCGTGTCGCCGAGGACCGCGGTGTGTTCGAGCGAGACGTTTGTCACCGCGGTCGCGACGGGGTCGACGGCGCTGGTGGCGTCGTACTCGCCGCCGAGCCCGACCTCTAAGACGGCCACGTCGACCTCCCGGCGCGCGAAGTCGTGGATCGCCATCGCCGTGACGACCTCGAAGAAGGTGAGGGGCTTGCCGGCCGCGGCGCGCTCGACGAGCCACGGTTTCACCTCCTCGACGAAGGCGGCGATCGCGTCGTCGGTCATCGCGAGCCCGTCGACCCGGATCCGCTCCGCGAGCGCGGAGAGGTGCGGGGAGGTGTAGAGACCGACAGAGAGGCCGGCCTCGCGCAGGATCGACTCGGTCATGCGCGCGGTGCTTCCCTTTCCGTTCGAGCCCGCGACCTGCACGAACGACACGTCGTCCTCGGGGTTCCCGAGCCGGTCGAGCAGCGCGGCCACGCGCTCGGTCCCCGGCTTCACCGAGAAACGGCGGAGATCGAAGAGGAACGCCGCCGCCTCGTGGTAGTGCATACGCCGTGGGTCGGCTCGGCGTCGCTTAGGCGTAACGGACCGGGAACGACGCCGACGGTCGACGGGAACTGCGTTGCGGCCTCCCGGCCACTCATCCCGGCCGGAAGAGCAACCCTTACGCGCTCGGCACCCCGAACCGATCGCATGAACGAGACTGCGGCCGCGTCGGCGTCCGCGGCCGAGGACGGGGAGCAGGGCCGCGGCGCCGACGGTGCCGACGCTGCCGGCGGTACCGACTCCGACCCGGTCGTCGTCGGCGAGGGCGTCCGCAAGTCGTACGGCGACGTCGTTGCGCTCGACGGCGTCGACGTCCGGGTCGCCCCCGGTGAGGTGTTCGGGCTGATCGGCCCCAACGGCGCGGGGAAGACGACGCTCGTCCGCGCGCTGACGGGGACGACCGAGGCCGAGGGCGACCTGCGGGTGTTCGGCGTCCCGCCGCAAGCGGTCGACCCGCAGCGGATCGGGCTGCTCCCGCAGTCGTTCGACCCGCCGGAGCGGCTCACCGCGACCGAGCTGGTCGACTACTACGGGGGGCTGTACGACGCGGCCCGCGACACCGAGTCCGTCCTCCGAGACGTGGGGATGGCCGACGACGCCGACGTGTGGTACGAGACGCTCTCCGGCGGACAGAAGCGTCGGACCTGCGTCGCGACCGCGATCGTCAACGACCCCGACCTCCTCTTCCTCGACGAGCCGACGACGGGAATCGATCCGGTCGGTCGGCGATCGATCCATCGACTGATCGAGCGGCTGGCTGACGGCGGCACGACCGTCTTCCTCACGAGCCACGCGATGGACGAGGTCGAGCGGCTGGCCGACCGCGTCGCGCTCCTCCGGGACGGCACGGTCGTCGCCGTCGGCGCCCCCGACGAACTCATCGCCGAGCACGGGGGCGAGCCGCGCTTGGAGGTCGCGCTCGACGATCCCGCCGACGAGGCGGCTCTCGAGGCGGTGCGAGCGGCGCTCCGGGAGGCGATCTCGGACGAATCGGGAGATACGTCCTTATCCGCGGTCGAGTCCACCCGCAAGGGACTCCGGATCGGCGGGATCCGCCCCGAGGGGATCGGTGACGCCGTTGACGCGCTGGACGCGGCCGGGATCGCCTTCGAGTCGCTCGCGTGGTCCGAACCCTCGCTGGAGGACGTGTACCTCCGGCTCACGGGCGAGGAGTACTCGCCGCGGTCGGAGGCGCTTGAGGAGGTCGCACCCGACGGAGGCGACCGATGACCCGCTTCGGGCGGATCGCGACCGAGGCGAGCGCGGCGTCGCGGTCGTTCCTCCGGCGGCGGACGGCGGTGTTCTTCACCTTCTTTTTCCCCGTCATCTTGGTGATGATCTTCGGTGCGCTGGTCCAGACGCAGCCGACCGGGGGCGGGCTGTTCGCGGAGCCCGCCGGCTACTACATCCCCGGCTACCTCGCGGTCGTCGTGCTGTTCACGCCGCTGTCGCGGGTCGGCTCCGAGATCGCTCGCCACCGGGACGGCGGCCGGTTCGAGAAGCTGGCGACGACGCCGCTCTCGCGGGGCGAGTGGCTGCTCGCGCACACGCTGGTCAACGTCGCGATCATCGGTGCGGCGAGCCTGCTCATCCTCGGACTCGTGCTGGCCGTGACCGACGCGGAGCCGGTCGTCTCGCCCGCGCTCGCGGCGCTGCCCGTCTTCGTCGCCGTCGCAGTCGCGCTCTTCTGCGGGCTCGGGGCGCTGCTCGGCGCCCTCGCGGACTCGCAGGACGGCGTGATCGCCGCGAGCAACACGGTCGCGCTCCCCCTGCTCTTCCTCTCCGAGACGTTCGTCTCGCCCGCACTGCTGCCGGAGTGGTTCCTCCCGGCGGTCGCGGCCTCGCCGCTGACGTACTTCGCGCGGGGGACGCGGGCGATCATCCACGAGCCGGGGCCGTGGCTCGGCGATCTGGCGGTGCTGTCGGTCCTCGCGCTCGCATTCCTCGCGCTGGGCGCGTACGCGGTGCCCCGGACGGATTAGGGAGTCGGGTGGCAGATTGCGGGCAGGGTGGCAGGGGGCGCTCCGGAAGCCGGTCATTTATATCGTCCGACGCCGTCCCCGACAACGAGAGGGAAAGCGTTGGCCACCGTTCAATTCACCTGCTCGGGCTGTGCGCAGACCATCGAAGTCAACGACGAGATGCGGGAGACGATCCTCGACGCCGGCTGTCCGGTCTGTACTACTGCGGCCAGCGAGGACGACTTCGACGACGAGTAGCACCGTTAGGGTCACGAAGTCGGTGAGTTTGTGTTCGGCTGTTTATAAGCAAGACACGGCAGTTCGGTGACCGCTTCCAAAGCCCCAGCAGCGACGACTCGCGCGGCTTGTTGCGCTCCTCGCTCAGTCGCTGACGCTCCTTCACTGCGGTGCTTACTGCGCCGTGCTTCGTCCTCGCTGCTGCCCCTTTGAGTCCCGCCCACCCGCAACCGCACGCAGCCTCACACCTCCCCAGCCTCGTCAGTCGCCCTCCGCGTCGCTCCGGGCGACTGACTCCAGCGAGGGACCGGAGGTCCCTCTGGCAGTCGGGCTTCGCCCGACGACCTCGCGCGGTGCTGCTCGCGCCCGGTGGGCGCTCGCAGGCACGCGCCACCGCAGATCTATTTATAAGGAGTCCTCGATCACGAGAGAATTTCGACCACGTAGCCGTCGGCTTCGAGGGCGTCGACGATGTCGGCGGCGTGTTCGGCGTCGTCGGTCTCCAGTTCCAGTTCGAGCTCGGCGGCGTTGACGGCCACGTCCCGCGAAGTGCGGTCGTGGTGGACCGCGTACACGTTCGCGCCGGTACGAGCGACGATACTGGAGACGCGCTCTAATTCGCCGGGGCGGTCTTTCAGGTCGATCGTGATCTTGAGGTAGCGGCCCATCTGGACGAGTCCGCGCCGGATCACGGTGCCGAGGCGGTTGAGATCGATGTTGCCGCCGCAGAGCGCCGCGACGATCGTCTCGCCGTCGTCGTACTCGAACGCCTCCGAGAGGACGGCCGCGAGCGCGACCGCGCCGGCGCCCTCGACGAGCGTCTTCGAGCGCTCTAAGAGGAGCGTGAGCGCCAAGGCAATCTCGCGGTCGTCAACGGTGACGACCTCGTCGACGTACGCCGACATCACCGCGAGCGTCTGCTCGCCGATCGACCGGGTGGCGATCCCGTCGGCGATCGTGTCGACGCTGTCGATCTCGCGGACCTCGCCCGCTTCCAGCGATTTCGCGGCGGATGCCGCGCCTTCGGCCTGCACGCCGACGACCCGCACGTCCGGGAGCTGTTCTTTGATCGCGACGGCGACGCCCGAGATGAGCCCGCCGCCGCCGATCGGGACGACGACCGTGTCGAGGTCGGGGCAGTCGTCGACGATTTCGAGGCCGAGCGTCCCCTGTCCGGCCATCACGACGGGGTCGTCGAACGCGTGGACGTACGTCCGATCCTCCTTCCCTTCGAGTTCGTGGGCGTACGCCTGCGCCTCGTCGTAGTCGACGCCCTCCAGCCGGACGCTGGCGCCGTACCCGCGGGTGGCCTTCACCTTCGAGACGGGCGCGAACTTCGGCATCACGACGGTGGCGTCGACGCCGGCGCGCTCGGCCGCGAGCGCGACCCCCTGCGCGTGGTTGCCCGCGCTCGCGGTGACCACGCCGGCCTCGCGCTCGGTCTCTGAGAGCGTGGCGATCCGGTTCATCGCCCCGCGGATCTTGAACGCCCCGGTGCGCTGGAAGTTCTCCAGCTTGAGGTGCACGTCCGCGCCGCTCATCTCGGAGAAGGTCCGCGACCGCTCTAAGGGCGTGTGCCGGGCCACGTCGCTGACGCGCTCGCGCGCGTCACGAACGTTGGAGAGGCTGATCATACGCGACGTTCGCCGCGCCGACCGCTAATCGGTTCCGGTCCGCTCCGTTTCGCCGCCGAACGAGCGGAGCCGAAACCGGGCCCGAACCGGACCGAAACCGGGCCCGAATCGAACCCGAACCGAGCCACCGGCTCGTCGTCTATCAGTCAAGGGGGGAATGCACGCGTGTGACGTGCGAGTGAATCGAAACGGGCCGAATACAAAAAGGTGAGGCTAGCGGAGTGAAAGTAAAAACGCAAGACTGCGGCGCCGTCATCGCTCCGTCAGACGGGTTTGGGGGGAGTTAACCGCACTCGAACGTCCGTCTGTTCGAGGTACCGATCGACCTGCTCGGCGAACGCGGAACCGTCGTCGCCGTCGCCCACTTCGTCGTTGGCGCTCGCGTCCAGCCACACCGCGTCCGCGTCGAGCCGGTCGGGGTCGCCGACGTACACCGCCGCCTCGTCCGGGTGACCGTCGGGCGCGTCGAGCGGAACCGTCACCCGCCGGTACAGCCCCGTCGCGACGCCCTCGTACTCGTCGAGAGCGTCCGGCTCCTCGATCCGGAGGAGCCGTCCACCGGTCTCGCCGCCCGGCGCGAGCGTCGGACTCCGCCCCTCGACGAGGTGGAGCCCGAACAACGTCGCCGGCCCGACGTACACGTACGAGTCGAGTACCTCGGCGACCCGTTCCGGTTCGGTCAGCGTTCCGTACACGAACACGTCCATACTTTGTGTGTGCATGTGTGTCGTTCGCATGCTTCAACGTTCGGGCGGTGGGCGATTCCGCTCCGGATCGGTGACCGGATCGCACCCGGCGGAGTCCTCCGACTCCGATACGGTGAAAGCCCGTCCGTTCCTCCACGGTGACATATGGACCTCTCGCGGCTGCGGCGCGTCTGGACGCGAGTGTTCTCGCTCGCGTGGCCGGTCATGGCCGAGCAGACGTCCCGCACCGCGATGCGAACGACCGATATCCTCGTCACCGCGCTGTTCTCGCCGGCGGCCGTGGTCGCGATCGGGCTCGCAGACCTCTACGCCCGGTTTCCACTCCGGTTCGGGCTCGGGCTCGGCGGTGGCGCGATCGCACTCTCCTCGCAGGACACCGGCGCGGGCGCGAGCGACACCCGGGACGAAGCGGTGACACAGGCGATCCTCGTCGGCGCGCTCGCGGGGATCCCCTTCGTGCTCTTCGGCCTCTTCTTCGGCGAGTACGCGATCGACGTGTTCGGACGGCTCGTCGGCGGGCGTACTTCGCCGGCGGTCGTCGCCCTCGGATCGACGTACCTCGCGATCGTCTTCGCGACCGCCCCCGCGCGCCACGTCGCCTTGGTCGCCGGCCGTGCGCTCCAGGGGACCGGTGACACCCGCACCCCGATGTACGTCAACGTCGCCGCCAACTCCGTCAACATCACGGGGTCGGTCGTCCTCGGGCTCGGCCTGTTCGGTCTCCCGCGGCTGGAGGTCGTCGGCGTCGGCCTCGCGACCGCCGGCGCCAACGTGTTCACGGCCGGACTCCTCTGTCTCGCCATCTGGGGCCCATGGACCGACGCGTCGTTCGCCCGCCCCCGCGACCTCACGATCGCTAGCCAGCTCCTCCGGGTGAGTACCCCCCGCGTGCTCGAGGGGTTCGGCTCGGAGATCGCCGAGTTCCCCTTTAACGCGCTCCTCTTAGGCTTCGGTGAGTCCGTCAACGCCGGGTTCCAGATCGGTCGGCGGGTGTATCAGCAGGTGACGGGGCCGCTCTCGCGCGGATACAACGTCGCCGCCTCGGTGCTGGTCGGCCAAGCGCTCGGCGCCGGCGACCCGGAAGCGGCCCGATTCAACGGGTGGGCCGTCGCCGGGCTGGGCGTGTTCACCGTCGGAGTGATCGGACTCGCTCTGGTCGCGCTCGCGCCTCGGCTGGTCCCGGTCTTCACCGACGACGCCCCCACGATCGCGTACGCCGTCGATTTCGCCCGCGTCTACGGTCTCGCCGCTGCCGGGCTGGCCTGCTTCTCCGCGCTCTCCGGGGCACTGCAAGGGGCCAGTGAGACCCGGATTCCCTTCGTCGCTCGCGTGTCCGCGATGTTCGGCCTCTTTCTCGGGGTGTCGTGGCTTCTCGGGCGAACGGCCGGATTCGGTCCGCAGGGGGCGTACGTCGGCGTGTTCCTCGCGTACGCCTGGATGGCGCTCGTCGTCACCGCCGGCTTCCGCTACTCGGGATGGGCCGACCGCGCCGCGGGACTGATGGCCGAGCGCGGGAGCGACGCCGCCGCCGGCTCGACACCGAACGAGCCGCCGGACCGCATCTCGAAGTGACCGTTCGAGCCACTCGATTTTTAAGTATCAGAGCATCGAACCGGACGGCATGGACCTGTCATCCGCGCTCTCCGCCACCGCGTCGACCCTCCGGCGGCGCCCCGCCGACCTGCTCCCGTTTTACCTCCTCGGCACGGCCGTCCCCGTGATCGCTCGGATGGGCCTGTACGTCGCGCTCGCCGGGACATACCTCCACTTCGAGCTGACCGGTCGGCTCGCGGACGTGCGCCGAGCGCTCGCCGAGCTGGACCTGACGCCGCCCGATACGCAAGACCCCGAGGCCGTCCAGGCGTGGGCCGAGAGTGTGGGACCGGCGCTTTCACCCCTCGCGTCGCCGACCGCGGTCCTGCTCTTGACCGTCGGTACGGTCGCGACGGTCCTCTTAGCCGTCCTGACGTACGCCGCTGTCTCCGCCGGACAGATGTCGGCGGTCGCCGGCCGCGTTCGCGGCGGTCGCGGGCTCACTGCCGGAATCGCCGGTGTTCGGGGACGCTGGCTCACCTTTCTCGGCCTCTACGTGGCCGAATTCTTGCTGTGGATCGGGGTGTCGCTGCTCGCCGCGCTCGCGGTCGGCGGCGCGTTCCTCGTCAACCCCTTCCTCGGGGCCGCGGTTGCGCTCCTCTCGCTGCTCGTCGGACTGGTCGTCCTGCTCCTCGTCCGCGCTGTGTTCGCGTTCGCGCCGGCCGCGGTCGTCGTCGATGAGACGGGCGTGGTCGGCGCCGTCGAGGGCGCGGGCGGGTTCGTTCGGTCGAACCCAGTCGACGCCCTCGCGTACCTCGTCGTCGCCGTCGGCGTGCTGGTGGCGATCTCCTCGGCCGCGTCCGCGCTCGCGTTCCTCGGTGGCGGGGCCGTCGTCGCGCTCGTCAGCGCGGTCGTCGCCGCCCCCGCGCTCGATTTGCTCAAAACTGTCCTGTACGGTGATCACCGCGGTATCGCTGCCCCTGTCGAGCCGGTCGACATCCGGCTCCGCGACCAGTTCGTCGGGGGCGTCCGCCGCGGCTGGCGCGAGATGACCGGATTCGTCCGGCGAACGCCGGGGCTGCACGCGATCGCGATCCTCGTCGGCGTCGGGTTCGGCGTGGTCGGCTGGTTCGCTGTCGACCCCTTCGTCGGCGCGGTCACCACGTCGATCGAGTCGCGGCTGGTCGACCACCTCCCGCCGACGGCCGCGCTCAACTTCTTTGGCAACAACTGGTCGGTCGCGATGGCCACCTCGTTCGGCGGCGTCGCGCTCGTGCTCCCCGCGCTCTCGTCGATCGCGTTCAACGGGTTCGCGCTCGGCGCCACCGCGGCGTTAGAGACGAACCTCGCCGCACTGCTCGCGTTCGTCCTCCCCCACGGAATCCTCGAGATTCCCGCGCTCTTCGTCTCCGGTGCGCTGGGGATCCACCTCGGGATCGCCTCGTGGCGGACGTTCCGTGGTCGGCTATCCCGTGAGGCGTTCGCCGACGCCCTCGAACGCGCGTTCTGGGTGCTGATGGGTGTCGGTGTGCTGATCGCGGTCGCCGCCGTCATCGAGGGGTTCGTGAGCCCGTACTACTGGCGACCGTTCCTCTAGGGCTTACGACTCCTCGCGGTCGACGCTGTCGTGTTGCTCCCGCTTCCCGACTCCCGCCCGTACGTTCAAGTCGCTGCGTCCCGAATCCTGACCTGTATGACACGACGCGATCCCTTCACCGAGATAGAGGACCTGCTCGAACGGATGGGCCGGGAGTTCGAAGAGCTCGGCGGCACGCTCGACACGCCGGGGTCCGGCGCTCCCGGATTCCCGGGCGCCCGCGATATCGACGTCGACGTTCTCGAGGACGACGAGACGATCACTGTACTCGCCGACCTCCCGGGTTTCGACGCCGACGAGATTGAGGTGGAACTCAACGATGACGCCCTCTCGATCGCGGCCACCCACGAGGAGACGCGGGACGTAGAGGTGGGTGTCGACGAGGACGATACGAGTGCAGACGAGGATGCCGAGAGCAGCGACGCGGACGACGGCTCCGAGACCGAAGACGACGCGGACGTTCGCTACCACCGCCACGAGCGGCGTCACCGCGCGGTGTCTCGGCGGATTCCGCTCCCGGACCCCGTCGAACGTGACGGCACGACCGCCTCGTACGACGACGGCGTGCTCACCGTCACACTACCCAAGCGGTCGTCCTCGGGCGGCGCCGGCCACAGTATCGACGTGTCGTGACGTGGTTGGCCGAAAAGCGGGCGTTACTGCCCTTGTCGGTCTGAGTCCCCTCGAAGCCCCTGCTGCGAGCTATCGGTGAGTATCATGAACAGAACCAACCCCTTCGACGAGATCGAGCAGTTCTTCGGCCGCGGCCCGTTCGGCGGCGACCGAGCGTGGGGGCGTGACCTCCGGACCACCGACATCGACGTGGCCGAGTACGACGACGAGTTCGTCGTCATGGCCGACCTCCCGGGATACGACCGCGAGGATATCGACGTGCGAGCAGCGAAGGACCGGCTCACGATCACCGCCGAGCGTGACACGGAACACGAGGACGCCGACCAGCGGTACCTCCGACGCGAGCGACGCCACGAGTCGATCACCCGGTCCGTCGATCTCCCGGGAGCGATCGTCGATGATGACGCGAGCGCGACGTACCACCACGGCGTACTCACGGTCACGCTCCCCAAGGCCGCCGACGAGACGGACGACGGCCACCGAATCGATATCGCGTAGGCCGACTTCGACTTTTGGCCCGGTTTTTTTCACCCTCCCGACACCTTCTCCACGCATCGGGTGCTACACAATCTCATGGACGACGCCAATCGCGACACGGCAGGCAACTACGACACGGCCCGCCGCGAACTCGTTGCCGACCTCCGGCGTCGGCTCGACGTCGACGAGCGGGCGCTCGCGGCGATCGAGTCGGTACCGCGGCACGCGTTCGTCCCGGAGGACCGGCAGTCGAGCGCCTACGCCGACCGACCGCTCCCGATCGGCCACGATCAGACGATCAGCGCGCCGCACATCGTCGCGCTCATGACCGACCTGCTCGACGTCGAACCCGGCGATAGAGTCTTGGAGGTCGGCACAGGCTGCGGATACCACGCCGCGGTCGTCGCCGAAATCGTCGGTTCGGAGAACGTTTACAGCGTCGAGTACGTTCCCGAACTGGCTGAGGCGGCCCGCGAGCGGCTTCACTGGCTCGGATACGACGTGGTCGTCGACGCGGGCGACGGGCGGACGGCGTTCCCCGACGAGGCAGCCTTCGACGCCGCGTACCTGACCTGCGCGCCGGCGGACGGCGTCCCTGACTCGATCGTTGACCGCGTGCGAACGGGTGGTCGTGTCGTCGCGCCGATCGGCCCCGCCGGCAAACAGCGGCTCGTCCGCCTGACGGTCGGCGAAGAGGGCATCGGCCGCGAGGACTACGGCGGCGTCCGATTCGTTCCGATGCGGTGACGTGCGATACAATGACAAGCGATGCGACGACGAGCGAGCGCTTTTAGAGGACCGAGTACCGAGTCGGATTATGGACGAGGCGTCGCTTCGGGCCGACATGATCGAAGGGCTCGAACACCAGATCGGCGAGACGCTGGACGAGCCCGTGCTGACGGCGCTCCAGCGCGTCTCTCGAGACCCCTTCGTCGACGATGCTTCGACGGCCGGGGGCGAGACAGTCCGGACGGGCGGGAGCGGCGGAACTGGAGACCGGTCGCTCGCGCCCGCGACGGTCGTGCGGCTGATCTCTGCGCTCGACGTCGACGAAGACGACGAAGTGCTCGTCGTGGGCGCGGGCGTCGGCTACTCCGTCGCACTGCTTGCCGAGATAGCCGGCGCGAGGCGCGTCCACGCGATCGACATCGACCGCGAGGCGGTCGCGATTGCCCGCTCGAACCTCTCGACGGCCGGATACGACGCCGTGCTCGTCGACTGCCGCGACGGGGTAAACGGGCTCCCCGAGTACGCGCCGTACGACCGAATTCTCCTCGAGTCAGGGGTCGTCGAGCCGCCACGAGCGCTCCGGGAGCAGCTGTCTGAGGGGGGTCGAATCGTCTACCCCCGTGGGACGGCGGTCCAGACGATCGCCGCGATCGAACCCGATCCGGAGCGAGTCGCGTCAGATCGCGCTCCCGACGACGATGACGCCCCGGCAGGCTTCCGGACGGTTGCGACGGGCGGCCCGGCGCGGCTCCAGCCGATGCTCGTCGACGGCGAGCAGCGCGGCGTCGAGCGGAACCGCACGCGTCGCGAGGACGCGGAGCGCGCCGAGCAAGGGCACTTCGCGCGTCACGGCTGGGAGCAGGACTGGATCGACTGGGACGACCGGATCTGATCACGCCGCGACTGCCGACAGTACTCACTCCGCGATCACCAGTACTCACTCCGCGACCACCAGTACTTCGGTGTTCCCGCGCTTGTCGACGCAGTCGCCTTCTGCCGGGGGTTTCACCTCCACTGTGAGGGTCCCGTCCGGCTGGTTCGGTCCGAGTTCCGGATCGACGTCGACCGTCGCAACTCCGTCGGAATCTGTTGTTCCAGTTGCGACGCCGTCGATCTGTGCCGATCCGCTCCGCACGATCACCGTTGCGTCCGCGACGCGCGAACCGTCGGGATCGAGGACGGCGACATCGAGCGACTGTTCGCCCGGAGTCGTCACCTCCGGCTGCGGCTGCGCGTCGAGTTCCGTCGCGGCCAGCCCGTTGATGTCGCCGATCATCCCCATCATCACGCTGAGACTCGCGACGCCGACGACGAGGGCGATGACCAGCCTGACCGGCAGACCCTCGATGGCCCGACGGTCCGCCCGAAAAGATCGGTCGTTCGCGGTGCGTCCGTCCCGTTTCGAGTGCGGCATACCGTCGGTGGCCGCGGTATCACTGATAAAGGATCGGACGAAGCGGGCGGATCGTTTGGTCTGCCCGCTCCCGACCTTTTTCTGCGATACCGCGGCCATCGCCGCCATGCACGTACTCGGGCGCGATTCCGGTTGCGACGACGGGACCGGCCCTGACGGGGCTGCCCCCTCCGGTGCGAGTGGCGCGGTCGACACCGAACGGCATCCGACCGTCCGGCTCGGATCGTTTCTCGCACGCGACGGGAGCGCTGGTTCCTCGGTCGGCGTCGACGCCGACGGCCCGCACGCCGGGGTCGTCTTCGGCAAGCGAGGGACCGGGAAGTCGTACACACTCGGCGTCCTCGCGGAGGGACTCGGAGCGGCCCGTGGTGTCGCGCCGCTCGTCGTCGACCCGATGGGCGTCTTCGGCGGGCTCCAGGCGGCCGGCGGAAGCGTTGTCAAGCCGCGGATCCGCCCGGCGACGATTCCCCCGGAAGCGTGGCCCGATCTGCTGGGTCTCGACCCGGCGAGCGGGCCGGGGAGCTTGGTGTGGCGCGTCGTCGCCGACGCGCTGGACACTCCCGCCGACGATGGTTCCGAGGACGCTGTCGGATCGCCGTCGCTCGCGGCGCTCCGCGACCGAGTCGACGCCGCGGACGCGCCCACTACAGATCGTCGCGCGGCCGCGAACCACCTTCGACTTGCCGAGTCGTGGGGCGTGTTCGACGCAAACGCGCCGCCGATCACGCGACTCGTCGGTGACGGGGATCCGACCGTTCTCGATCTCGCCGGAGTACCTGAGACGGCCGCGGCCGCGGTCGTCAGGGCAGTCGCCCGCGGGCTCTACGACGCCCGAATCGACGGCGACCTCGATCGGCTCCCGTGGCTGCTCGTCGACGAGGCACACGCCTTCTTCGGCGGCGTCGCCGACCCCGCGCTTCGGACGCTTCTGACCCGCGGTCGCGCACCCGGCGTCTCGGTGGTCTGTGCAACGCAGCGCCCCGGTGCGCTGCCGAGCGTCGCCGTCTCGCAGTCGGATCTCATCGTCGCGCACCGGCTCACCGCCGAGCGCGACCTCGACCGACTGGCCGAGGCGGAGGCGACCTACCTCGCCGGCGACCTCACCTCGCGGCTCCCGACCGGGACCGGTGAGGCGCTCGTCGTCGACGACGCGACGGAGACGGCCCAAACCGTTCGGATCCGCGAACGTCGAACCCCGCACGGCGGCGGCAGCCCGCGAGCGAGCGAGACTCCCGCCGGCGAGTCCGAAGACCCAAGATAACCGCCCCCAACGCCTCGATATGGAACGGACGCCGTTCGGGTTCCTCCTTGTCGCGCTCGGCGGATTCACCGGTGCCGTCGCTAGACACGGCATCGATGTCGCCGTCGGCGACGCGGTCGGGGCTGGAACGCTCCTCGTGAACGTCCTCGGCTCCTTCGCGCTCGGGCTGCTGCTCACGCGCGCCGCGAGCCCCCGGACGCGACTGTTCATCGGCGCCGGCGCGCTCTCGTCGTTCACGACCTACAGCACCTTCGTCGCCGACGCCGTGTCGCTCGGGACGGCCGCCGGCGCAGCGTACATCGCCGCGAGCTATGTCGCCGGCCTTGCGGCCGCCGCGGCCGGGCTGTTCGTCGGGGAGCAACTGTGACCGAACCGCTTCTCGCGGCCGTTCTCGTCGGTCTCGGTGGGTCGATCGGTGCCATGGCTCGCCACGCGGTCGGCCTCCGCATCGACGGTCGCCGCTCCGTCCTGGTCGTCAACGCGCTCGGGAGCCTCACGCTGGGTGCCCTCCTCGCCGCGCCGATCGGCTCCGAAGCGACGCTCGTGGCTGCCGTGGGATTCTGCGGTGCTTTCACGACGTTCTCCTCGTTCGCCGTCGAGACGGTCTCGACCGCGGCCGCCGGCGAAGGCCGAACTGCAGCCGACTTCGCGATCGCAAACCTGGTGGTCGCGCTGCTCGCGTTCCTCGTCGGGGCGGCGATCGGCGGTGGAATCACCTGATCATAGTTCGGGAAACGACAGGTACAGGCGGATCCGGGCCGTACTGAATCGTGTGACTGACGACGTCGAAAATCGGGGTGACGCCCACGGGTCCGCGGTCGATGGCTCGCCCGAAGATATCCCGTCCGACGACCGCGACGGCCCCGACGCGTCCGACGCGCCGGTCGATTTCGGGAAGCTCACGCTCCCGCAACGCGCGTTTGTCGCGGCCGTTCAGAACCCGACCCGCGGTGTCATGATCGCCGGCCTGCTCGCGTTCGCCTTCTCGTTTTACATCGCCTTCTGGCTGGTCTTCCCGCGAGTCGCGGCGTTTCTGTCCGTGGTCGGCGCCGTTCTGGCCGCGATCGTCGCGCTCGTGTACTTCGTTTCTGACCGCGTCTCTCGATAGCGGAACTCGCCTCTCGGCGATTGCTCTTGTTCCCGCCTCACGGGTGCGGCTCGTAGAACTCCCTGAGCGGCACCCCGAACGCGGGCGCGAGCGTCGCCACCGCGTCGCCGACCAGCACGTCGCGCTCGGTGAACTCCCGCTCGACCTGCGCGCCGAGCGCCACGTCGCCGGCGGCGTCGCTCTCGAGGTACTCACGGACCGTCGTGAACTCCCGTTCGCGCTCGACGACGTATCGTTCGCCGTCGATGAACGGACCGTACGTCTCCGGATCCACGTCGTCGGCGTACGATTCGTAGAAGCTCGCGGCGTGTTTCCGCACGGCGACCGGCGGCCCCTCGTGGCGCGTGACGGCCGGCCGCTCCGCGACCTCCAACTCGGTGTACAGCGCGGCGCGCTTGGCACCGTCCTCGTCGGCTTTCGGACTATCTCCGTCAGTCATCGCCCGCGCGCGGAGCACGTCGAAGCCGCGGTCGTTCAGTCCCCGGACGATCCCGTCGAGCGACCGCCGGAGCTGCGGCCACAGTTGGTCGTCGACAAGGTCCGGCGCGTCAAACACGACCGCTACCGGGGTCGTTTCCCGTCGGTCGAGGTGGTCGCGAACGTCGCCGGGGTCGACGGGGGTTGGGTTCTCCGGTTCGAACAGCCCCTCGCTCGGCGCCGCGAGCAGGTCGCGGGCGTAGTGCTGGAACCGAGCGAGGTTTGCAGCCGAGAGGACGGCGGCGACGTTCCGCGTCGGGTCGGTCGGATCGACCACGACGAGCGGGTCGTCGAAGGTCCGCTCCGCGTGGCCCTCCGGGTCGAACTCTACGGGCGGATGCCAGCTCCGGGCGGACTCCACCAGGGGGACGAACCCACCCAGCTCCAAGACGAGCAGCTCGGTCAGATACCCCGAGAACCCCTCGGTGCGAAGATCGCTGCCGTACGCGCCGATCCCCTTTAAAAAGGCCTTCGCGAGTACCACGTCGTCGGCGAGGTCGTCGTCCAGCCGCGCCGAGAGGTACGCGTCGTGAAACGGGGTCCGGTCGACGGCCGAGACGAGGTCGCCGGCGGTCGCCACGTCGTGACAGGGGACCAGATCCACGTCGAACCCCTCGTGTGACCCCTTCACGTAGGGGTGTTCGGCGTACTCCTCGTGACCGTTCGGGAGGACGGCGTGGCCGACGGCGAGCCCGTACTCCTCGAGCTGTTCGCGGTCGAGGTTGGCGTCGAACCGCACGAAGAGATCGATGTCGCGGTCGCCGGAGACCCACGTGCCGCGGGCGGTCGACCCCACCTGTACCACGTCGGCGTCGACCGGGAGGTCGGCGATCGCCTCGCTCGTCCGGTCGGCGAGTTCGGCGGCGACCGCCCGCAGGTGGTCGCGCTCCGCGGGCTCGGGGATCACCCGGTCGCGAACGCGCGACAGCACCGCCTCGAGATCGTCCATGGAGTCGGCTTCTCGCGGTCCGGCCGAAAACGTGTCGGTCACCGGGCGAGTGATGTGATCCGGGAGGCGATCGGTCGACGGCGGGTCGGCGAGATCGGGGTGCGGTAACCGATCGCACCCGAGTCGGGCGGAAACGAAAGCCCTATCAAAACGAATCGAGTACCCTGAATCGAGCCGAAGTAGCTCAGCTGGTAGAGCGCCTCGCTGTTAACGAGGCGGTCCCAGGTTCGAGTCCTGGCTTCGGCGTCCCCTTTCCGCTTCATTCTCAGCTATACTTTTTTGTGTATCTACCTTTCCATCGGATATGACGAATCGGAGCGAGCAATTTGCTTCACTTGAGGAGCCACAGAAACGCGGCCAAGCGGCCGAAGCAATCGTTAAATCAGAATTTGTAAGCTATGGAATTTCTGTTCTATCTCCGGAATACGATAATGAGCCGTATGATCTTGTAGTTGAGATTGAAGGAGATTTCCACCGTATTCAAATAAAAACCGCTTTTGAAGCGACGACCGATGGAGCAGTGCGGTTCCGAACGCGGAGTACCCGGACAAAGAGTTCAGGATATGAGCGAGAAGGGTACGAAGGATCTGTCGATCTTTTTGCAGTCTATGCTCCCGTATGTGATGAAACCTATTTGATACCCATCGAAGATGCTAGTAAAACACAAATGACAATTCGATACGAACAGTCAAAAAACAATAATGTCAAAAATATTAATTGGCATGAAGACTATCTCTTCCATGAGATATTACCCTCCCTCGGTTTCAACCCGACAATATAAAGAGGAACCGAGAGAGACGAATCGATACGAAGAGGGCCTTTAGCTTAGTCCGGTTAAAGCGACTCGCTCATAACGAGTTGATCGCCGGTTCGAATCCGGCAAGGCCCATTTTTCACACCAACAGTCCGACCAGTTCGTTCACGTCGTCGACGACCGCGTCGACTCCCACTTCGGTGTACTTCCGACGCCCCTCGTCGCCGGTCAGGCCGCCCGTGAGGACGCCGATTCCGTAGTAGACGCGGCTCGCGTCCGCGTCGTCGGCGTTGCGCGCGGTCCGCACGTCGTCGAGGGTGTCGCCGGCGAAGGCGATCCGCTCGGCGTCGAACCGCTCCGCGAGTTCGACGAGCGCCCGCGGGTGCGGCTTCCCCTCTTCCCAGTCGTCCATCGTGAACCGGTGCCGCTCGGGCACGTCGAGGCCGACGCGCTCCAAGGCGATCTCCGCCTCGGCGGCGGGCCGCCCCGTCAACACGCCCACGTCGAACCGGTCGGTCAGGTCGGCGATCGTCTCCGGCTCGACCACGGTCGGCTCGTCGTGGATGTACCCCGGCGCCGACAGCGGGGGCTCGCCGCCCTCCAGTTCGCGATACAGCTCCGCGCCGAGGTACAGCGCCTGAAACGTCTCGCGGAGCCGCTCGGTGTCCCACTGGTCGCGGACCCGCGCCTGCGCGACGCGGGGGAGGTCGCCGACGACGTCTTTCGCGGCGTCGAGCCCGCCGCCGCCCTCGGCGACCCGGTCGGTGAAGGTCTCGACGTCCATACCGAGCCCTTCACGGCGGGCAATGACATAGAGAGCGGCCGCGTCCGTCAGCTCCCAGTCGTTGTTGAACCCGCCGGCGTCCTTGAACGACTGGACCGCGTCGCGGTCGATCGTCTTGCCGCACACCCGTTCGATGGACTCGATGATCGCTCGTCGGTAGGAGTCTGCCACGTCGACCAACACCCCGTCGATGTCGAGAACGACTGCGTCGACCTGCATACCCGTACGCCGACAGGAGCGGGAAAGAACGTTCGGGTTCTCGCTGGATCAGCCGGTTTCGGCCCCACCGCTTCACTCGGGGGCGGACGACCGCTCCCCGCGCCCTCCGTCCCGGGCGACATACAGCGAGGCTCCCTCGACGGAGCGTCGGCTGACCGGGACGACCGGCTCCTCGAACCCGAGAGTGGTAAACACGCAGACCGCGTCGAGACGCTCCGCGAATTTGACGGTCGGACGCTGCAACTCGGCCGGGAGGTGACACGCGTACACCGCGTCGATCGCGATGCGGCCGTCCGCGTTGGCGAAGAAATCGGCGTCGCGTTCCGTCTCTCCCGCTGCGAGCGCGAGCACGTCCTCCCGCCGGACGCGGAGCGAGCCGTCGATCGCCTCGTTTTCGGTCTCGCGTGCAGCCGCCAGCGTTCGGTCTCCCGGTTTGACGTCGACGGCGACGACGCGAGAGCCCCGCTCAGTGAGTGCTCGCGCGACTCCCGGTCGGTCGCCGACGCCGATCTCGACGAGGCGCTCGTGTTCCGCGAGTTCGTTGACCAGCGCGCGACGGGTGGGTGAGACCACGGCGCGGGCTTTATGATTGCGGCGGTCATAAGCGATTCCATGCTAGTGGACATCGTCCCAGTCGGGGAGGTCACGCCCCGCGTGAAACGCGAGGCCTCCGCCGCGCTCCGTTCGGTATACGACTGCGACGTGACCGTCCACGACGACCAGCCGATCCCCGAGACGGCCTACGAGGAGGGCCGCGACCAGTACCGCGCCGAGGACCTCATCGAGACCGTCGGCCGCGTCGGCGGCGGTGAGAAGAATATCGGGATCACCCCGCGAGACCTTTATTACCGCCGGCGAAACTACGTATTCGGGCTCGCGTACCTCAACGGTAAGGGGTCCGTCATCTCGACTCACCGGCTCCGAACCTCCTCCGACGGAGGCGTCTCCACCAAGCCCGCGGTCGACGTGTTCGCTGACCGCGTCCGCAAAGAGGTCGTCCACGAGATCGGTCACACGCTCGGCTTAGAGCACTGCGACAACAGCAAGTGCGTCATGTCTTTCTCGCCGACCGTCCGCGAGGTCGACGTGAAAGAGGAGAACCTCTGCGGCTCCTGTTCGCGGCTCGTTCGGTAGCGTCCGTCGGTCGGGGGCGACTCGCTTTTCGCCGGTAAAGGTAAACCGTGTCCTGTCCAATTACTTTGTATGGCCGCAAAGCCGGAATACCGCGACCGGCCGGACGTCGAGGTCGCGCTGTTGGACGCGCTGGTCGACCGCGGCGACGAGGGGATGACGGTGCTGGAGTTGCGCGCGGCCGTCGACGCCGACATCGACGCTATTGAGGAGTCGCTATCGGTGCTGAAAGCGGATTCGCTGATCACCGTCGAAAGCGAAGAACAGGTTCGCGTGTACCCGCACGACCGCGTCGTTCCCGATCCCGATGAAGAGATCGAGAACGGCCCGGACACCCTCCTCGACGCCGTCCGCGACCGGCTCGGGCTGTAGCGGCACGGCGCATACGCGAAAGGCGGAGTACCCGTCCGCATCGCACCGAAGCCAGCGACCTTTTGCCGCTCCCTCGACTGTTTACCGATATGACTCTCGTCTCCGACACCCACGACGCCCACGGCGCGGTGTACCGCGACCGCGGCGACCATCAGGTGGTCGACCACTACGGCAAGCCGGAGCGCGTCGGCAAGGCGGTCCGCAACGTCGTCGGCGCGATCGAGATGGGGTACGGCGTGCTCGCTGTCACGGGCGATGACCGCGTCGAGTTCGTCGACAACGCCGTTTCCAACCGGATCCCAGACGCGGACGGGCAGGGCGTGTACGCGCTCCTGCTCGACCCGCAGGGGGGTATCGAGACGGATATGTACGTGTACAACGCCGACGAGCGGTTACTCGTCTTCCTCCCGCCCGAACAGACCGAGTCGATCGCCGAGGACTGGGCGAGTAAGGTGTTCATCCAGGACGTGACGATCGACGACATCTCCGCCGATCTCGCCGTCTTCGGGGTCCACGGACCCAAATCGACGGAGAAAGTCGCCTCGGTGCTCGGCGGACCGGGCGCGCCCGAGAGACCGCTCTCCTTCGTCCGCGGGTCGATGGTCGACGCCGGCGTCACCGTGATCGCGAGCGACGCGCCCCTCGGCGAGGAAGGGTATGAGGTGGTCTGTGCCGCCGAAGACGCCGAAGAGGTACTCGACACCCTGATCAACCGCGGGCTCAACGCGGCTCCGTTCGGGTACCGGACGTGGGACGCGCTCTCCGCGGAGGCCGGTACGCCACTCTTCGAGTACGAAATCGAAGGGACGGTGCCGAACGTTCTCGGGCTCCGCAACGCCCTGGACTTCGAGAAGGGCTGTTACGTCGGCCAAGAGGTCGTCTCCCGCGTCGAGAATCAGGGACGACCGAGCCGCCGGCTCGTCGGGCTCGACCTCGACGGGCTCGCCGACGCGACCGCCGAGATCGACGGCGATGTCGACCCGGAGAGCTACGACGAGATTCTGCCGTCTCCCGGCGCAGCCGTGTTCGACGGTGACGAGGCGGTCGGCGAGGTGACTCGCGCGGCGGTCGGGCCCGCCGCCGGCGACCCGATCGCGTTGGCGCTCGTGCAGTTCGACGCCGACCTCGCCAACCCCACCGTGCGCGTCGACGGCGAGGAGGTCGCGGCGGCGCTATCCGACCTTCCCTTCGCGTCCGTCAAGGGGAGCGCGCAGTCCGCGCGGCTGCCGACGTACCCGGGCGACGAGTAGGCGGACCGCGGTCGCCGTCGCGGTCGGCGCGTGCCTGCGAGCGCCCTACGGGCGCGAGTCAGCAGGCGCGAGGTCGCCGGCGCGTAGCGCCGGCTGCCAGAGGGACCGAAGGTCCCTCGCTGGACGCGGTGAGCGCTCGAAGAGCGCGAACCGCGAGGCTGGGGAGGTGTGAGGCAGCGGTGCGGTTGCGGTCGGGTGGGACTCAAAGGGGCAGTCGCGAGGACGAAGCACGGTGACACGAGGACCGCAAGGAACGAGCGGAGCGAGTGACTGAGGACCGCAGCGAACCACGCGAGTCGTCGCGACTGGGGCTTTGGAGGTGTTCACCGCCGATCCACTAGTAACTGTCATTTATAAATGAACACCGCCGCCCGACGGTCCAGTTACCCGTTACAGCACGAACTGCACGGCGGTGTACACGCTGAACCCGAGCGCCAACGATCCCACAAGCGACGCGATCCACGCGAACACGGTGTATCCCATCTTCGCCCGACTCACGCCCGCGTCGCCCGCGGCGTAGCCCGCGCCGACGATCGCGGAGACGATGATCTCGTTGAACGAGACGGGAATCCCGAACGCGACGGCGATCTGCGCGATGGCGAACGACGGGATGAGCGCCGATATCGACCGCCGCGGTCCCATCGACGCGTAGTCCTGCGAGATCGCTTTGATCATTCGCGGCGCGCCGGTCCACGACCCGATGAGCAGCCCCGTCCCGCCGCCCACGAGCAGCGCCCACAGGGGCACCCCCACATCGCTGAAGATCGGCACGAGCGGGCCGATCGCGAGCCCGACCTGCGAGCCGCCGGCCGAGAAGGCGACGAGCCCGCCCATCGCGAGGAGGAACCGCCGCTGTGCGCCCTCGCGGTCGCGACCGAGGTCGGCGTACACCGCGACCGCGACGACCGCCGCCACCGCGACCGTGATCAGGGGTGTCCCGATCGCACCGACGCCGAGGCTGGGCCCGAGCGCCTCTGACAGCGACGCCTGCTCTCCGGGGGGGCCCAGCAGCGCGAACCCGACGTTCGCGACGATCGCACCGACAACCCCGGCGAGCGCGGCGGTGAGCGGCCGCTGGGGAAGCTTCTCACCGATGAGCCCCCGCGCGACGACGTAGGCGACGCCGCCGCCGACGAACGGGGTGAGGACCCACAGCGTGAGGATCTCGGAGTACTTCGGCCACGCCGGGTCGCCGCCCATGGCGAGTCCGACGCCGACGACCGCGCCGGTGACGGTGAACGCGGTCGCGATCGGGTAGCCGGCGAACACGCCGACCGCGACGAGCGCGGCCGCGGTGAGCAGCGCGACGATGGCCGCGCCGGCGGTGAGGGTGACGCCGCCGATCAGCTCGGTCCCGACCGCTTCTGTTACGTTCGCGCCCTGCAAGATTGCGCCCATCAGACCCAACACGCCGACGACGAGCCCCGCGCGCATCACGGAGATGGCGTTGGCGCCGACCGCCGGAGCGAACGGCGTCGACCCGGAAGAGCCGGCGCCGATCGACCACGCCATAAAGAGGCTTGCAGCGGCGGCGATACCGAGGGTAGCGACAGTTGCGACGACCATGTTACTGCTGCCCGTCCTCGTACCCTTCGCGGAGCCCCGTCAGGGTGCGCCGGACGAGGAGGAACCCGAAGAAGAAGAACCCGAGCAAGGCGATGAGGATCACGACAAACAACGGTTCAACCGGGGGCATACACTCGAATCCGTCGGGACGGTGTTATGCGTTTCGGCAGGCCGGCGATCCGCCGGTTCCGGTCGCCGGTTTCGGGCGCAGCTGTCTGGTAACTAAAACGCGCTTTTGTGTCTAAGCTACCTATAAGCTATCACCGACGCAAGGTGTCAATGCGACCCCCGCTTCGGCCCTCAACTCCACCGCGATCGGTCACCGACCGGCGAGCCGCGACGGCACACAGCACCCGCCCGCTCGGGTCTCTCCGCACCTCCCCACTCCCCTTCTGCTCCCTCGATCGGCGGGGGTCACTTCGCCGGCGATCGACCCAGCGTCCAGTCAGCGCACCGACTACGGCGCGATCCGGAACTCCTCGAAGACCTCGCCGTCCGGTGTGACGAGCCGTCCGTTCAGGGCGCCATCGCCTTCGGACGCGGGTTCGAGCTCCGCGTGTGCCGGTCGGTTCCCGCGCGGCTGCGCGTGGCTCCCGGGATTCAGTATCGGGAGCGCGCCCGAGTCGTCGAATCGGGGGCGGTGGCTGTGCCCGCAGACCAGCGCGTCGGCGTCGCGCTCCCGACCGAGCATCACGAGTCCGGTGTCCCCGCTTCGGTGTCGGTGCGTGACCGTGATTCGAACGCCCGCGTACTCCACGGTCAGCACTTCGGGGAGCCGGTCGCGGATCGCCCTGTCGGCGTTGTTCCCGTAGACGGCTCGCAGTCTCCGGGCGGCCGACTCGAACGCGTCGAGCACCGGCTCGCGGTAGAAGTCGCCTGCGTGGACGACGAGGTCGGCCTCGCGGACCGCCTCCGCGGTCCGGCCCTGTAACTTCGTCTCCTCGCGCGAGTGGCTGTCGGAAACGACGACGAGCATACTTGCTGTCGGTGCGCGTCCGATTTAAAAAGCGCGTCTGATAATGGCGATCCCCGTTTATAAGTGATCGACAGACTCGGCGCGCGCACCCGCCAAACGGGTAGCGGGCAACCAGACGTGATCTCTCACCCGCACCACAGCGGGACGGGCACCCCTCACACCAATCTCGATGCCCGAGTTCGTCTATTCCTCCAAGGAGAGCGACGCGAGCAGCGACTCCAGCTGCACCTGCTCGTTGGCCCCCTCGGCGATCCGGTAGTCGGCCTCGCCGATCCGCTCCATCAGCGCGACCGCCTCGCGCTCGCTCAGATCGAACTCCCAGACGGAGCGGTGAAGCTGGTCGATCACGTCGCCGCCGGCCATCCCGGTCTCCGTGAGGAGCGTGTCGAGCGTCGCCCGCGCCCGTGCGAAGTCGCCCGCCAAGGCGTCCGTCACCATCGACTCGATCTCCTCGGGCCGCGCGGTCGCCGTGATCGCGTACACCGCCTCCTCGTCGACCACGTCGCCGGTCGTCGCCGCTGCCTGGAGGGAGTTGATCGCGCGGCGCATGTCGCCGTCGGCGGCGTACACGAGGGCGTCGACGCCCGCGTCGGTTACCTCGATCCCCTCCGCCGCAGCGATCTCGCGGGTCTGCGCGGCGACGGCCGCGTCCGAGAGCGGCGAGAAGCGGAAGACGGCACAGCGCGACTGGATCGGGTCGATGATCTTCGACGAGTAGTTACACGAGAGAATGAAGCGGGTGTTGTCGGAGAACTGCTCCATCGTCCGGCGAAGTGCTGACTGGGCGTCGTCGGTGTTGTGCGTCAACACGCCGTTCGCGAGCATGAAGTTGGGAGTGTCCTCCATGGTAATGTTGTACGCCTTGCCGCGATGGCTGTACTCGATGCTGTCGATAGCGACCGTCTGAACGCTCTGTAGTCCGCCGTCCGTGACGACCGCCGGTTCGAACTCCTCTTTCTCGTAGTGCTCGTGGTGAGGCATGGCGCCGTCACCGACGACGACGTAGGTGTACTCGTCTCCGTACGTTTCGAGGAATTCCTCGACTTTCTCGGTCTGTCCCCACAGCTCGGCGACTCCCTTGACCTCGATCACCGTGTCTCCGAGTAGGAAATCGGGATGGTACACGGAGTCGGACAGCTCGAACGCCGGTTCGTACTCGTACTCGATGCCTGCCTCCTGCAGCGCCTTTGCGACATCGTACTCCCAGTCGGATCGAACGAGGTGTCCGAGTTCGTCGCTGTGTCTGATGTTGCCGCCGGTCGGTTCGTGTCCTTTCAGCGCTTCGGACACCTTCTGTGCGACTTCGGGATCACGCATCGGGTTATTGTCGCCGCTGATGTCGCAAACGGGGTAGTCACAGTTTTCGACGCTCTTGTCGATTACCGCCTGCCGCTCGTCGTCGTCCAGGCTTTCCCACCACTCGACCGTGGCCGCACCGATGTCTGCTTTCACCTCGTCGGGGTCCGCATCGACGACCCACTCCTCCCACGACGTTCCCGACCGCATCTCGCTGATCGTCTCACGAAATTGTTCGACCGTTTCTTCGTCCATCTCCATGACGTGGACCCCGTGGAAATCCCCGCCGTAATTCGGGTTGTTGCTCCCGGCGAAGCGACCGTCAGAGAGCTTTTCGACGATCTTCTCTCGTCGCTCGTCGGACCATTCGGTCCCGTGCATCGGGTTCCCGTCTCCGCGCATCTTCCGGCTGTGACCCTCATTTTCACACGCGACGGAACAGAATCGCCCCGTCGTCCACGACTCGCAAATCTCGCACCGAGACACCCCAATTTCGTTTTTGAAGTCCGAGATTTCGTCTCCCGACGATAGTTCTCTGAGCTCTTTCTCTACGAGTCTCCCGTCTTCGCCGACCACGAAGAACGGGTGAGTCGGACTCGCGATCGTGGTTCGACCGTCTTCCAGTTCCACTTTGAGGAAGTCCGCGGTACCAGAGTCGACGAGTTTCCCCTTGTCGGACTGTATCTTGTTGGTCTCGAAATCGACGGACGGGATCGGTTCTCCCTCGGTGCTCACCTCCTCGATCGGTTTTATTTCGGGCTTCGACGGATACCCCGTAACGACCTCGGTTCCCGGCGGCACACACAACGAGTCGGCCTCATCAAGAAACACGATCCGGAAGTCGCCGCCGAACGACGAGCGCGCGAACCCCTTGATCCGATCGCGCACCACGTCGATGCCGCGCTGGTCGGAGGCGTTCAGTTCGAGGAAGTTCCCGCGCCAGTTGTCGTCGCCGTACACCTGGCGGGCGATGGCGGTGGCCGCGGTGGTGTTGTGCATCACCGTTGGAACCTCCCCGGCGACGTAGTTTCGCGTCCCCGGCACCGTCAGGTCGTAGACGCGCTCGTTGGCCGCCACGCGCTCGACCGTCTCTACCTCGTCGTACAGCAGATCGGCGTTCGCGATCCGAGACGCCGTATCGAGGAGTTCGACTGTCTCCAGCGATAGCCGATCCGCGGCGATCTCCCCGAGGCGATCTGCGACCGCTTCGAGACGGGTAAGCGAGGCCAACATCGAGTCATCCGAGCGAAGGAGATTCGTGAGATCGGGCGTCTCGATCCGTAGCTCGTCCACGATCTCGGCGTACTCAACACCGAGCAGGTCGATACACTCACTCAGCTCAACTTTCACGTGATCGATTCGCGCATCCGCGACAGGCCGACCCAACTCGCCGAGGATCCGTATCACCCGATTCGCTTGGGGTGTCCGACGCCCGTCGCTGTATTCTAAGAGTCGGTCCGAGCGCGCACCGACCTCCTCAGAGATATCGTTTCTCGTTTCGATCGGGGCAAGTTTCTCACGGCTCTCGATCCATCTCGCCGGCACCGTCGTCGTCGCTTCGAGTTCCGGTTGGATCGCTTTGAGTCGTTCGAGTGCCCGCTGCGTGTCTTCAATTTGTTCCGTCGCAGCGTCAACTACGTCGTCGAGAACGGAACAGTAGCGCTCTCGTCCGGGTGATTTCGGATCGAGGCTCTTGGGGAGGTGTTCGGTAATCGGGATATCGAGGCTCCGACAGAGGTCTCGAAGAACAGCCTGTGTCGGGATCGTGTCGTAGTTCGGGTTCGCTTTCTTTTCTGCGTGCTTGGCAAGCCGATCGGACTTGTGTGTGATAGAGAAACCGATCGCGTCTCTGAACCGCCGTAGGTCCCGTGCTCCCGAGATGTACAGCGCGTGGTACGTCCGCGTAATATCTGACCCGTTGGTCGCAGACTTCCGGAGTTCCTTCCGCCGGGTGGAGATGCCGAACGTCGTGAGAAGGTACGAAAGGAGCGTGATGTGATCGGCGTTTCGCTGCGTCAGTTCGATCCGTCCGCCGGCGTCAACGTGCGCCTCGGCGTCGAACATCGCCCGCAGGAACGCGGCGCGCGCGTCGTCTTCGGCCGTGACGAGGGATGAACCGATTCCCTCATCACCGCTTGCGCTCGCGAACGCGTCGAACACCGACTCCAGATAATGCGTCAACGTTCGGGAACCGATCGCAACGTAGGGGACATCCTTCTGTACTCCCCGTCTCGTTTCCACGTCGAGCACTCGGTGCGCAGTCGACTCGAACGCGTCGAGCAGGTCTTGGTCGGTGTTGTAGAACTTGATTCGTCCCCCGTCGATGCTGGCTTCGCTGATCGCGAGGCCGACGAAACGCGCGAGTTCTGGCGTCATGCTCGTCGGTGGAGTAATCGATCGGGACCGGCGGCCCTGTCTGACGTATTCGATCGCTTCGACGCCGTTCACCCACGTGTCCACATTGGCAGTCGTTGCGTGGAGCGTCGAGAGAGAGACCGTCCGATCGAGGTTCAATCGTTCCGCGGTCTCTCCGTCTAGCGTCACCTCTGTCCGCTCTGGGTGCATTTCGTCGTACCATCGCAGCGTCGGTTCCACCGTCGAATCAGATGTCGGTGCCGGCAGGCGACCGGGTCGAGCGATCCGATCGCCGTCCGACAGCTCCCTGGCAGGAACCCACTCGAACCCGCCGTGGGTGATAACTCGGAGCTTGTGTTCCGGCGTCACTCGAAACTCGGCACCGTCCCGTGTCGTCACTTCGACCAGTTCTTCGGCTCGCTTTCCGAACACGTGCGACGGTTCGACGTACTCGAAGCCGTTTCGGTCCGTCATCGTCGCGATTCGAAGCCCGCCTTCGGGTTCGTCGAAACCGTCCGCGTCACCGACTACATCATCTATTGGCCTGACTCCGGCGTCGGTCAAGACCGGAGTGTCTCCGGTCACACACTTTCCGACGCCAGCAGGACCACTGAAAAGAAGATGCGGGATGTCGTCCTGCTCGATGTAGCTCTGGAGCCGTTCGACGATCGCCTCCTGCCCGTGGATGTCGTCGAGCGACTGCGGCCGGTACTTTTCGATCCAGATCGCCCGGCCGGTCGCGGTCGCAGCCGTCTGCTCGTCGCCCTCGCTCATGCCGGATCGGAGGGTCGGCGGGGTGATAAACGCCCCGAGACTCGGTCGCGTTGGGCGGCGGCGGCAGGCGGTGGAGGTAGGCGGCTCACGGTGACGCGCCCAGTGTCAGTCGCTTCGCGAGAGCCGTTGGAGCTCGTAGGCGAACACCCAGATACCCATCAACACGCCGACGGGCACGACGATTTCGGCGATCTCCCGTGAGATCGGCAGCTCTGCGACGTCAACGAGCAGGTGCGTCGTCGCTGCGGCGACCTGCGCGAACAGTTCGTACTCCTCGCGGACCGTGTCCGTCAGCATCGACCCGACAACGAGCGTCACCATCGCGGCGACGCCGTGGATCGCCCCTCGGATATGTGGCATGATCGTCATATCCGCGACGACCCTCATAGGTGTTTCTCCCTCCCTAATGTCTCCTACATCCGCTGTCGGATCGCCTCCCGAAACGCGCCCGCGGCGTCGGCGCCTGCCTCCGATTCTCGCAGGGGCGCACTCGTGACGGCGTCGACATCGGGGCCATCGTGAGTCGACGGCGGCCGCAGTCGGGCCATCTGGTACTCCGGCGGAGCTACAGAAGTTGCCGCCGGAACGGGACCGACCCCGCCTACGCGAACTCGTCGATGAGCTCGGGTACGACCTCGAAGAGGTCCCCGACGATACCGTAGTCGGCGATGTCGTAGATGGGCGCGTTCGGGTCGGTGTTGACCGCGACGATCGTGTCCGACCCCTTCATGCCGGCGACGTGCTGGACCGCGCCGGAGATCCCGATTGCGATGTACACGTCAGGCGTGACGACCTTTCCGCTCTGTCCGACCTGGCGGTTCTTCGGGAGCCATCCGTTGTCGACGATCGGGCGAGAGGCAGAGAGGGTCGCGCCGAGCGCGTCGGCGAGGCCCTCGACGACCTCCAGGTTCTCTTCCTCCTCGATGCCGCGACCGACCGAAACGAGCACGTCCGCCTCCGAGATGTCGACGTCACCGCCGGCGACCTCCTCGAAGCCCGTGACGCGTGCGCCCGACTCGGGATGGTCGACCTCGACGGCCTCGACCGGCGCGTCGCCGACGCCCTCTGCGGGCCCCCACTCACCGCCGCGGACGGTGAGCACGAATCGGTCACCGGCCACGTCGACGGTCGTCTCGACCTTCGAGCCGTACATCTCGCGGGTGACGGTCAGGCCGTCGTCGTACTCGAAGCCGATTGCGTCCGTCACCAGCGGGAAGCCGTGCGCCTCGGCGACGGCGGGCGCGTAGTCCAGCCCGTTGACCGAGTTCGGGACCAGGACGGTCCCCGCGTCGGTCTTGTCGAGCAGCGCGCCGACGGCTGACTGGTAGACGTTGTGATCGAACTCCTCGCCGTTCGCGACCGTGTGGACCGCGTCTACGCCTTCGCGGTTCAGGTCGTCCGCGAACTGCTCGACGTCGCCGCCGATCGCCGCGACGTGGAGGTCACCGCCGCGCGCGTCGGCGAGCTCGCGCCCGGCCGTGATCGCCTCGTAGGAGACGTCTCGAAGCTCCCCGCGCCGGTGTTCCGAGACGACGAGCACGTCGGACATCACGCGCTCACCCCCTTGTCGCGGAGGACTTCAGCGAGACGCGATGCGCTCTCCCCCGCGTCGCCCTCGATGATCTCGGCGTCCGACTCGCTCTCCGGCTCGTACATCGACGTGATCGCCAACGCGCTCTCGACGTCGTCTGTCGACAGCCCGAGGTCCGCGAGATCCTTGGCGTCGATCTCTTTGCGCTGCGCCTGCCGAATACCTCGGAGGCTCGCGTACCGCGGCTCGTTGATCCCGGTCTGGACTGTCAGGACGGCCGGGAGATCCACGTCGGTCAGCTCTTCGATACCGCCCTCCAGCTCTCGGTGGACGTGGGCGACGCCGGCGTCCGCGTCGACGTCGAGGTTGTTAACCACGGCGGCGTGCTCGAAGCCGATTCGGTCGGCGAGCGCGACGCCCGTCGCGCCGAACCCGGTGTCTGCAGCCTGCACGCCGCCGAGCACGAGGTCGGGCTCCTCCGCTTCGACGACCGCCTCGAACGTCGTGACCTTCGCGGCCACGTCGGCGAAGCCCGCCTCGAAGGCGTCGTCCCACACCCGCACGGCGCGATCGGCGCCCTTCGCGAGCGCCATCCGGATCGTCTCTTCGGTGCGCTCCGGCCCGATGGTGACGGCGACGACCTCGTCCGCGATCCCCGCCTCGGCCAGCTGTACCGCCGCCTCGACCGCGTAGTCGTCCCACTCGTTGAGGTCGTACTCGAGGTCGGACGTCGCGATGTCGGTGCCCTCGATTGCGAAGTCGTCGTCCGGCTCCGCGACCTCCTTGACTGTCACCAGAACTTTCATGATCGATGCTTCGTCGTTCGACCTGTAAGAGCTTTCGGAACAGCTTACCGCGGGCTCGCGGTTTCCGAGTTCGCTTCCGATCTCTCGCTGTCGGCCTCAGCTTGCGGAGCCGTCTTCGTCGCCGCTATCGTCTCTTTTCTCCTCGGTTTCGTCCTCGTCGTCCGGGATCGAAATGAGGTTCTCGCGCCCGAGTCGGAGCTTCTCCACTCGACCCGACTCGGCCATCGCGGAGAGCAGCTGTGACACCTTCGCGTCCGACCAACCGGTCTCTATGACGATGTCGGCCTGCCGCATCCGTCCACCGTTGTCCTCAACGAGGCGCTCGACGCGCTCCTCGTCGGACAGCAGCGACGGGTCAACTCCTTCCGATCCCTCGGCTTCCGCGTCGTCGGCTTCCGACCCGTCACTCACCGGGTCCGGATTGCCGGAGGCACCTACTGCGGCGGCGCGCTGTCCGCGCTCGGCGGCTCCGCCTCCGTTGCTGTCGATGTCCCCGTCGGTGGCGCTCTCGTCGACCCGAGAGGCGGCGCCGTCGCCCATCCGCCGATAGCCGATAACGCTCCCGGCGATGAGCACCGCGGCGACGACGATCGCGGCCGTGAGCATCGTCCACGGGGGACCGATCGTACCCGCGGGCCCGTAGACGATTACGACGGGATCGCTCTCATCGAACAGCTGCGCTCCCTCGATGATAACATCGCCGTCCGACAGCTGCGCCACGGCCGTGCTCGGTGTCCCCGTGACGGTGTACCCCTCCGGCGTCGCTACTTCGATTGTCTGTCCGGCCTCCAGCGAGCGCAGCCACGTTCCCTCGTTCGGGGTGGTGAGCGCGTCGCCCAACACCAGGTTCTCACCGTCTTCGTCGAGGAAGTCGGTCCAGACGAACGTCAGTCGGAGTTCACCCACCGCCGTCGTCTCGTCGTTCGCTACGTCGAACGAGGCGGGATCATCGTGGACGACGACCCCGCGGTCGACGTCTTCGATCCGCATCGTCCGGTCGATATTTCGGCTCGCCTCGCGGGCGAACCCCTCAAACATCGCCGCGTCGGGACCGACCTCGCCGTCGAGGAACTGGTCGCCGGCGGCGTTGAACGCCGCCCGGTCGGTTTCGTCGGCGAGCGCATATCGAACCGAGACGGTCCACTGAGCGTCGCGGTCCGGTGTCAGCTCGATCCGTATCCGCGTCGCCGTGGTCGGCTCGAACGGTTCATCGATCTGTTCGAAGACCGACGAGTCAACGGCTGACAGGTCGACAGTCGATAAATCGACGGCCGAGGGCTCGGTGTCGAGGGAGGGCGAAGCCGAGGGCGAGAGCGCGTCTCCTGCCACGGGGGCGGTGCCGCTCGCAACGAGCGCGACGGCCACCAACCCGACGAGGAGAGCGCGAGACGGGGCGTTCCGCATACAGATCATCGCACTCAGGCGCCGGGCAAAACGCTTTCCATCGTTCGTTTTGGATGGTCGTTTCGGCTGTCCGACATTCGCTACCGACGATCGCTCGGAATGCCGGCCCGAGGACCCGTGCCGGCTCGTTGAGGTGGCTTTTTTATATCGCGACGTGAACTGCGATTGTATGAGAGCCCTCCCGATCACCCTCGCGGTGCTGCTGCTGCTCGCCCCGATCGCCGGTGCGGTGTCGTCGGCGGCCGTCGCAGGGGCGGTCGCCGACCCGACGACGGCCGCTGATTCAGCCGCTGACTCCGTTTCTCACAACACCGGTTCGGTCGTCGAAGCCGCTGATCCGGCCTCGAAGAGTACCCTTGGCCAGATCGACACCGGCGGGAGGGACCGGCCCCAGGTCGATCCGGCGAACCTCACCTTCCGGACGCTGTCCACGCCGGGCGAGATCGACGCGCGCGTTGGGTCCCCGACCCGCGGTGCGAACCTCGGCTCGTCGATCGGCTTTGCCGTCGACGAGACTGACGCCGCCATGGAGACCGCCGCCGTCGTCCAGCGGATCGAGACCGCCGAGACGAACCCGGAACGGCAGCGCCGGATCCTCACCGCGATTAACCGCGTTGAGCGCGACGAGGTAACGCTTAACAGCCGACAGGCGGAGGCGTTCAGCGCCCACGCGGCCGGCAACCTTTCCGACCGAGAGCTCCTCAACGAGCTCGTCCGCATCGCCGCGACCGCCCGCGAGTACGACGAGCGACTCGATGAGATCGACGCGCTCGCCGCAGAGACGGACGGGTTCAGCTCTCCGACCCGACTCGACGAGCTCCAGGTCGCGCTGCAGGTGTATGAGGGCCCCGTCCGTGAGTTCGCGCTTTCGGCCGCGCGCGGTGAGGTGTCGGCCACGGAAGTGTACATCGAATCCAGCGATCGGTCGGTCGTGCTGACGACGATTATCGACGGGGAGTACGTCCGCGAGGTCTTCCGGATCGACCGGTGGGACCGCGGGGGCGGAGCGATCAGCAACGACGAGGCGATCAACGCCACGTCCGCCGCCTACCCCGAGACGGCGTCGCTCCGCGAGCCCGACGCCTTCGGGGCCGGCTCGGTCCAGCGGATTACCATCCCTCACGAGTTCGGCCTTCTCCGCACCTTCGTCAGCGGCGGCACGAGACAGGTGTTCGTGGAGCACCAGCGCATCGCGCTCGACGCGTTCCCCGACGCCGAGTCCGTCTCCGAGACCGGTGACGGATTTAACATCACCGTCGACCGCAGCTACGCCGGCGCCCCGGTGACGGTGACCGTTCGCGACGAGGAGACGGGTCGGCCGGTCTCCGATGTCACCGTCACGAAGAGCGTCGGTGGCGGCGACAGTCAATCGATCGGCACCACCGACGCGGACGGCGTCGTTCGGACGCTCTCGCCGGCGGAGTCCTACCGGGTCACTGTGGTCGACGAGCCGCGCGCGGTCTTCGTCGACGACCTCCAACCCATCGCGACGCCGCGCCCGGTTGACGACGAGTAGAATCCATCGCCCGCCCGGAGGTTTTTCCCGGATCCCGCGGCAGCCCCTCCGTGCCCATCGACACCGATACCGATCCGCCCCAGGATCCGACTGCCGACTGTGACCCCCCGACTGAGGACCGATCGACAGACCCCAAATCGACAGCCGACCGCTCCGCTCGCGCGCTCACACCGATCGCCGGCGTCCTGCTGCTCGCCATTACGGTCGTGCTCGCGGGCGGTGTCGTGACCGCGACGCTCGGCGCCCCGCCAGAGCCGGCACCGACGGCCTCGCTGTCGCTGTCGGCGACCGACGACCGGATCACGGTCACGCATCGCGGCGGCGACGCGCTCGACGCGAGCGAACTGGAGGTCCGAGTACGCGTCGACGGCGAGCCGCTCGACCGGCAGCCCCCGGTCCCGTTCTTCTCGGCGGCGGGGTTCCATCCCGGGCCCACGGGCGCGTTCAACGCCGCGACCGACGGCGACCTGCGCGTCGGTGGGTCGGCGTCGTTCCGGGTTGCGGGGACGAACGAGCCGACCCTTGAACCCGGTCGGACGGTCACCGTCGACATCTCGGTCGACGGGCTCCCCGTTGCGACGCTGGAGACGGTCGTCGAACCCGGGTCGGAGAACAGGGCGAACCGGGCGAACTGGGCTGACCGCTGCGCGGCTACTCCTCGGGAACCTGAGCGACCGTCGTGATCGCGCGCGGGCTCTGCGGGGTCGACCGCTGGATATGGTGTTCGTACGTCTCGTAGCCGGCCGCATCGAACATCCGATCGGCCTCGTCCTCGTCGTAGAAGAGCATGATCGCGTCGGCGACCCGCTGGAGGATGCGGTTGTGCGGGTAGTCAGGGCCGACGACGAGCACCTGCCCGCCCGGCTTCGCGACGCGGCGGAGCTCGCGGAGCCCCTCGATCGGGTTCGGCCAGTACTCGATCGACCCCGAGGACCAGACGATGTCGAAGGTGTCGTCGCGGAAGGGGAGCCGCTCGGCATCGCCGCGGTAGAAGTTCACGAGGTCGTGTTTGCCGAACTTCTCGAACGCCTTCTCCATTTGGTGGACGCTCTGGTCGAGTCCGTGGACGTCGTCGGCGTGTTCGAGTAGTCCCTCGGTGCCGAACCCGGTCCCGCAGCCCACGTCGAGCACTTTCGGATCGTCGCCGAACTCCAGCCACGAGAGCGCCTCCGAGCGCATCTCCTCGTTCCAGTTGACCCAGTTGATCTTGTCGTACACCTTCGAGAGATACTTGTAGAACAGGCGGGCGTTCGACTTGTTCTCGAGGATACCCATTTACCGGTTAGTTGGGTCGCCCGCCCCATAACGATACGGATCCCGGCCGGTCGATATCCGCTGTTCTCTCGTCGCGCGCTCCCGTTCCGACCGGCTTTTCCGCTCGCCGCCCGACAGTCCACTATGGAACCGACGACGAGCGGCCGCTTCCGCGTCCACGACCGCCGCCCGCGACCCGATATCGACGGGACCGGTCCGTCTGACCCCGCCGAGGAGTTCGTCCTCGTCGAGTACCCGGAGGGGACGATCGATCCGACCGCTCCCGACGCCGAGGACCGGTTCGATCCGCTGTACGCCGCCGCCGAGGGGTACGAGGGGACCTTCGCTGACCGTGTGGCGTCGCTGGAGCCGGGGTTCGTCGTCGACGCAACCTTGGCGTGGACCGACGGCTCGGCCCGCTTCGATGACGTCGAAATCGTCCGTGAGAGCCGGTTTCGATTCGCGGACGACGTAGAGGGAATGTTCGAGGCGGCGGTCGACGCGTGGGACCAGATCCGGGCCGCGGGCGAGGCGGTCGGCTCGATCACAACCCGGTCGAACGACGGCGACCCGAACGGCGCGCTGTATCTATTCGCCGACGCGCCGGGAAGCGACGCGTTTGCCGACCTCCAAGCGGGCCGGCTTCCGATCGAACCGCTGGTCGCGCGTGTTAACGAGTCTCGCGAGGACGACGCTCCCCGCGAGGTGTTCGTTCTCCGTCCGGCCGCCCACGACTTCGTCGCCGTCTACGTCGTCTTCGACCGGGAGGGCGTGCTAGCCCAGACGGTGCGCGACACATACGACCTCGGTCCCGGGCTCGCCGCGGGGCTCGACGACGGTGCGCTCGACGCGGCCAAGGCGGGGTCAGACGTGGACGGTGAGAGAGACAGCCTCAGTGACGACGACGAGGACGGCTTCGACGCCCTCGACCGGCTGTAGCCTGTCTCGCGGTGTCACCGCTTACAGCCAGTCTGCGTCCGGATCCACTCGGCCGTCGGGCGTTTCGCCGTTGAGCACGGCGGTCACGTCGGCGGCGCCGCTCCGGTTTAAGTCGTCCCGGGCCTCCTCGCTGTACCACGCCGCGTGCGGCGTGACGACCGTGTCGTCGCGGCCAACGAGGGGGTCGTCCTCGGGGGGTTCGTCGGCGAACACGTCGAGGCCGGCGCCCTTGATCGCCCCCGACTCCAGCGCGTCGAGCAGCGCGTCGGCGTCGACGACCGCCCCGCGACTCACGTTGACGACTACCGAATCCTCGTCGAGGCGACTGAGCGCGTCGGCGTCCACCATCCCCCGAGTCGCGTCCGTCAGGGGGGCGTAGACGCCGACGTGGTCGGCGCGGTCGAACAGCTCGTCAAACTCCGCCTTTTCTACGCCGTACTCAGCCATCTCGTCGGCCTCGACGAACGGGTCGTAGGCGACCAGGTCGGCATCGAACCCGGCCATCTGCTCGGCCGCGCGCTGCGCGATCGGCCCGAACGAGACGAACCCGATCGTCGACGCGCTCACGCGCCGGACCGGGCGACCGGCCTCCCAGTTCCACCCGCCTGCGGCGACGTGGTCGTCGTACTCCTTCAGCGAGCGGAGGCAGGCGAGAAGCAGCGAGACGGAGTGGGTCGCCACCTCGTCGGTGCAGTAGTCGGGGACGCGGGTGACGGTGACGCCGTTGGCGGCGGCGGCATCGATGTCGATGTTGTCCACGCCGACCGCCGACCGGACGACGACTCGGAGGTCCAGCTCGTCGAGCGCCTCCGCAGTGACTGGCGTGTTAATATCGGTCACGACCGCGTCGGCGCCCGCCGCGGCCTCGATCAGGTTCTCGGTCGACCCGAGTTCGGCGACTTCAATCTCGACGGGCTCGTCGATCGCTTCGCCGAGGACTTCGCGGTACGTCTCCGGATCGATCATCGCGAACGCCGACAGCACGACTTTCGTCATACACCGCTGTTACTCCTGCTCCCACTTGACGGCTTTCTTGCGTTGTCAGGTCTTGAGACACCTATTTTCGATCGTGATGAACCGTGTGTCTCGCTCTCGACTTTCGATTCTCCACTTTCGATGGCTCTATGCGCGCGCGCTCGCAAGGGCGCCCGTGAGCGACGATACTCCGGCTGACGGATCGACCAAGCCGCCGATGCTCGTTCTCTTGGAGTCGCTGGCGTTCTACCGGAACGTCCGCGTCGGGCTTGTCGCCGGTGCGGCCCTCGCGGTACTCCTGTACGCGACCCGGACGCTGGAGCTACTCGGCCCGGTGATCGACCTCCGGGACTATCCACTGTTCGGTCCAGACGTGTGGTTCCTGCTGTTGGCGTTCGTGTTGGCGGCCACGTTCGCGCTGCTGGTCGCTATCGCGCTCACCGTCGCCGAGGCAATTCGGGGAGCGCGAGACGTATCGGGCGAGAGCAACCGGTAGAAGACCGAGGGATCGGGGCGGTTAGTCGGCGGTACAGGAGGCCTCGCTTTCGTCGTCGGTGAACTCCTGTGCGGGTTCGGTGAGCGTGTAGAGGTTCTGTCGCGCGTCAGCGAAGTACACGTCCTCGTCGACGACGCCGATTCCCTCCAAGCGTTCGAGCGCGTAGCGGACGGTTCGAGCCGACAGCATCGACTCTTGGACGATCCCCTTCTGGGTTAACGGTCCCGTGTACTCGAGCACCTTGAAAACGAGCTTGGCGCTCGGCGGGAGGTCGTCGAGCCCCTCCGTTTGGGTTCCTTCCATCGTTACGAATCGAAACCACACACCGTCATAAATGTTGATGCGTAACCGCGTTCGATCGGGGATCTTGTTCTAGATACCAGTGTTTATTGCCGGTTACCGGCGCAATTTGCGGCAAAAAACGTTGGTACTGCTCCGATCGACTGACCAGTCAGTCAGCGGCGGCGCTCGCGCGCGCTTCGATGAACCGGCCGTCTGCGGGGATCGACCTCGGGCGGTGTCTCGGCGGTTCGACGCGAGTCAGACCCGTCAATCTCGGTCGGTGGAGCCCCGAGCGGTTCGCCGGACGGAACGAACGGCTTTTCACGTGCGCTCGCGGATCGACTGGTATGAGCGACGACTCGGGGATATCGGGCCATACCCGAAGCGTGGTCGTCACGACGATCTGCTGTCTCGCGGGGATCGCCGCCGGCGTTACCTCGGCCGCGTATGTCGGGACGGATCCGGTTGACGCCGCCAGCACCACCATCGTGCTGGTGATGGGCGCGTTCGTGCTCGCCCAGTACCCGCTGTACAAGGTGATTGGCGTGAGCGACTTCGGCGCTAAGGACAACCTCTACGTGGCGTTTCTGACGTTCACGCTGTGGTTCATCAGCTACACCGTGCTTGCGACGTCCGGCGTCGAACTGGTGATCTGAGATGGCCGACGACAGTATCGCCGTCGTCGACCTCGACCGGTGCCAACCGGACCGGTGTAACTACGAGTGCATGAAGTACTGTCCGCCCAACCGGACGGGCAAAGAGTGTATCACGAAGCGCGGCGAGGACGCGGTCGAGGGCGATCCGGACCAGATCCACATCTCCGAGGAGATCTGTCTCGGCGAGACCTGCGGGATCTGCGTCGAGAAGTGCCCGTTCGACGCGATCGAGATCATCAACCTCCCCTCCGAACTCGAGGAGGAGCCGGTCCACCGCTACGGTGACAACGCCTTCTCACTGTACGGGCTCCCGACCCCGGAGCCGGGCAACGTCACCGGCATCCTCGGGCCGAACGGGATCGGAAAGTCGACGGCGGTCCACGGGCTTGCCGGCGAGATGGTCCCGAACCTCGGTGACCACGAGTCGGAGGGCGACTGGGACCGCGTCCTCGACCGGTTCCGCGGGACGGGGCTCCAGAACTACCTCAAATCGCTGAAGGAGGGCGACGTGACGGTCGCGCGCAAGCCGCAGTACGTCGACCAGATCCCGAACCAGTTTGACGGGAACACCCGCGAGCTGTTGGAGCGCACCGACGAACGAGGTGCGCTTGACTCCCTCATCGATCGGCTCAACATCGCGCCGGTGATGGACCAGCCGATCGACTCCATCTCCGGCGGCGAACTCCAGCGCGTCGCCATCGCGGCGTGTCTGGCCCGCGACGCAGACTTCTACTTCCTCGACGAGATCACGCCGTACCTCGACATCGGGCAGCGGATGGTCGTCGCCCGGCTCATCCGCGAGCTGGCGGACGACGATTCCGCGGACCGGTCGATGCTCGTCGTCGAGCACGACCTCGCCATCCTCGATCTCCTCGCCGACACGCTCCACGTCGCGTACGGGGAGCCGGGCGCGTACGGGGTCATCACCGACCCCAAGTCGGTCCGCAACGGGATCAACGAGTACCTGAAGGGATACCTCAACAACGAAAACATGCGGATCCGGCCGTCCGCGATCACCTTCGAGGAGCACGCTCCGCGGGTCGCCTCGCGCAGCGAGACGCTGATCGAGTACCCCGACCTCTCGAAGTCGTACGGCGAGGGCGAGTTCGAGCTGCACGTCGAGGGCGGCGCGATCAACCGCTCCGAGGTGCTCGGCATCGTCGGGCCGAACGGGATCGGGAAGTCGACGCTCGCGAAGCTGTTCGCGGGCTCGCTGGAGCCGGACGAGGGTACGCTCGACTTCGCGCTCGACATCGCGTACAAGCCGCAGTACATCGACATCGACCAGCCGATGCGCGTCGACGCGTTCCTCGCGTCGATCACCGACGAGTTCGGCAGCTCCTACTGGAACACGGAGGTCGCCCAGCCGCTCCAGCTCGACCGCGTGATGGAGCAGAACCTCACGGACCTGTCGGGCGGGGAGCGCCAGCGGGTCGCCATCGCTGCGTGTCTCTCCGAGGACGCGGACCTGTACCTCCTCGACGAGCCCTCTGCCCACCTCGACGTGGAACAGCGGGTGCGCGCGACGACGGCCATCCGCCGGTACGCGGAGAACCACGACGCGACCGTGATGGTGATCGATCACGACATCTACATGATCGATCTGCTGGCCGACCGCCTGATGGTGTTCGACGGCGAACCGGCCGAGCGCGGGCATGCCACGCCGGCCCAGGAGATGCGCGACGGGATGAACGAGTTCCTCGCCGACCTCGACATCACGTTCCGACGCGACGAGCGGACGGGTCGTCCCCGCATCAACAAGCCGGGATCGCAGCTCGACAGCTCACAGAAGCGCGACGGCGAGTACTACTACTCCGGCTAGTCGTTCGGCGAATGCCTCGCAGCCGTTAGTTGACATCCTCCCCGCGCTGAAGCGCGAGGATTCCCACGGCACCGTACCGCTGGGTTGGGATGGTTACGGTTTGTAGCGGCCTCGAAAGGCGGCTACTGGCTGTGCCAACCAGCCGTTACTCCTATCCCGGCATGGGATTCAGAGATACTTTTACTGCTTGCATCCCGAAATCCAAACGCAGAAAGGGATGCTTTCTGCGTGGAATCGAGCAATCCCGATATTGTCCAATTAGGTGGGCGGACGGGCCGCCTCGGTTACCTGTTAGTACGACGACCACTCACGTAAAATACCCGTCTGAACGTCAAACGTGGTTGGCGTGGAGTTTGTCGGACTCATCCCCGCGCTGAAGCGCGAGGCTTTCTCCTCGAACTTCCGTAAGTGTCTCGCGGTCGTTACGGTCTGTATACTAAAGCCCCACTAGCGTCTCCCGTCCGTGAATGCAGTTGGTCCTCATCGAGTCGTCGCCGAGTAGCAGCTGTCAGTCCGTCACGTCGTCTCTCGCTTTATGAATCGGTCACAACTTCTGTCGGCGCTGATAGCACTGTTGGCGCTCACGTCGTTGAGCGTCGCGTCAACAACGCTGGAGACAAGCCTGACGACCGATCCGGACGACGAGATAAACCCGGACTGGGACAGCCTGCCGATAGGTGAGGATGACGCGTCCGCGATTCAGGAGTCCATCGAGAGCGGCGGCGGGGAGGGCGACGGTGGGTCCGCTAGCGGTTCCGTCGACGGCGCGGGCTCCGCGGTCGACGAACCCTCGCTCTTCGACCGCCTGATCGCGTTGTTGAGTCAACTTTTCCGTCTCCTCCTCCCGATTGTGGCGGTTCTGACGGCGGCTGCGCTGGCGTATCGGTACCGGGACGTTCTGGCCGACTTCTTCGGGCGCGACTCCCGAACGACGTCTGCCACCAAACCGCGATCGGCGGCTGGACACTGGCCCGGGGCGAGCCCCGAACACGACGTGGATCGGGCCTGGGTGGAGGTGGTACGCCGGCTGAATCCGGATCGGCCAGAGACGACGACCCCGGACGAGTGCCGGGCGCTCGCTCGCGTTCGAGGCGTCGATCGCGACGCCGTCGAGTCGATCGTCTCCGCGTTCGAGCATGTGCACTACGGCGGATGTTCGGTCGACACGGAGGTCGACCGGGCTCGCGAAGGGCTCCGCGCGCTGGAGGGCGGTGTGAAATGACCGACCGAACCGCTGCTCGCGATCCCGCGACCGTCGCGACCGACGCGAGCGACTCGACCGACCCGAACGATGCGGATACACACCGAGTCGGCGCCGGGGGGCTGCTCGCCCGCCTCGGTCGGGTGGCCCGCGCCCTCCTTCTCCTGGTGGGGGTCGCGACGCTCGGTGTCGGACTGCTCGTCGCCTTCGATCCGGAGACGGAGGGCGTGCTCCGAATCGACGCGGCGATCGAAGCCCTCGGGAGCGACTACGTGGTGCTGGCAGTGCTCGGCCTTCTGGCGGTCGGGCTCGCGTTGCTCCTCGTCGCGGCGCGGCGTGTCCGCGGCGTCAGTGAGGCGACACCGCCGGCCGTCGAGGGCGTCCTGACGGCGACGTATCCCGGTGCGTCGTTCGACCGCACCGGCGGTGGGCGACTGAGTCGGTTCCTCTCCACTCAGTCGGCAACCGACCGTCGCCATCGGCTCCGGGAGGCGGCACTCCGGGCGACGATGCGCGCGGAGAGTTGTTCGCGGACCGACGCCGGACGTCGCGTCGACGATGGCACTTGGACGAGCGACCCTGTCGCCGCATCCTACCTTTCCGCGTCGGGACGCGGCGTCCTGGGCGGTACCCGCAGCGGCGATCCGGCCGACCGAACCGTTGACGCCATCCTGGCGAAGACGACCGGTGAGAGATCGGTGGCCCGGGATAGTGATCGGGCCGGGGGCGAGGACGTAGCTGAGGACACCGACCGAGCCTCGGACCACCACTCGGACGGGCGGTCGACAACGCGGGAGGCGGTCCAGTGACGCCCGGTATCGCCACGCTCCGTCACTGGCTCGATAGTTCGGGGCCTCCCGAACGGACCGCGGTCGACGGGAGACCCCAACGGGGCTCTGTGGCTAGAACCGACGGCGGGGTCACAGCCGAACCAGCGTCCGATACGAACCGGCCGTCATCAGTTCGGTCGACCGGTCGCTGGCGGGGGATCGCCGCTGTCGCGCTTCTCGCGGTGGCGATCGGCGTCCTCGCGAAACGACCCTCGCTGTTGCTGGTCGGCGCTCTCGCCGGCGCGTACGCCGCCTATCCGCGTCTCACCGCGATTCCCGACCCCGATATGTCCATCCGACGGGAAATAGATCCGGCGTCGCCGGCGGACGAGGAGCAGGTGTCCGTGCGGACGACGATCACGAACGAGGGGGACGGGGTGCTCGCAGACGTCCGGATCGTCGACGGAACCCCACCGATGCTCTCGGTTTCGGACGGATCGCCGCGGTGTGCGACGGCGTTGCTCCCGGGTGGCGAGGTGACGATACGCTACGAGCTCCGGGCGCGCCCCGGTCGCCACGTGTTCCAGCCGACGACTGTGCTCTGCCGCGACGCAAGCGGGTCGGTTGAAGTCGAACGCTCACTCACCGCGGCGAGTTCCTTCGACTGTGCAGGAGAGGTCCCGACCGTCCCGCTGCGCGCACAGAACGGTCACCATCCGGGTCCGCTGGTCACTGACGACGGGGGCGAGGGGATCGAGTTCCACTCTGTCGAGAAGTATCAGCGCGGGGACCCCGCGAACCGAATCGACTGGCGGCGATACGCGCGGACGGGCGAACTCACCTCATTGACCTTCCGCACCGAACGGCTCGCAGAGGTGATGGTGTGCGTGGACGCACGACCGGCGTCGTATCGGGCCGCGGATACGAACGACCCCCACGCGGTCGCGCTCGCCGTCGACGCCGCCGACCGCATCGGCGACGCCCTGTTCGACGCGAACCACCGGGTCGGCCTAGCCGGGTTCGGACGGCGCGTCTGCGTGCTTCCGGCCCGGAGCGGCCGTGATCACGTCAGCCGATTCCGCCGGCGGCTGGCGACGGATCCGGCCTTCATGCTGGATCCCCCGGAAACGGCGCGCACGGCCGACCGTGAGGGCGGGGCAGCCCCGTCCCGACTTGCCACTGGTGACGGCCCGAACGGCGATGGCCCGGGTGCCGACGGGGCCGTACCGGTCGACACCCAGCTGTCCAGAATTCGGGCCGAGTTCGGGGCGAACACACAGGTCGTGTTGATCACGCCGCTGTGTGACGACGAGGCTTCCCGCATCGCCCAACGGCTCGAGAGCGGTGGAACCGCCGTTACGGTCGTCAGTCCGGACGTCACCACGACGGAGACCACGGGCGGGCGGCTCGCCCGAATGGAGCGGTCGCATCGGCTGAGCGTGCTACGGAACGCGGGTATTCCCGTCGTCGACTGGACACCCACCCAACCGCTGGGTGCAGCGATGACGGTCATCGAGGGGAGGGGCCGATGACGGCGCCCGATAAGATGCGGTCGACGACGGTGCCTGACGGGACAACCGCTCGGTTCGTTCGCCGACCGGCGGTCGCGAGCAGCGTCGTTGCCCTTGCTGCCGGCGGCGTCGCCGTGGCGCTCGTCGCCGACACGACCCTCCAGCGGGAGATCCTTCGGCTGGCCGTCGTCGGCGTCCTCGCCTTCGGGATCGGCGGACGACTCGTTCGTCGCGGCGGGACGGCCCTCGGGGCTCTGGGTGCGCTGGTCGCGATCGGTGGGGGTCTCGTCGTTCTCGTCGCGGTGGGACAGGCGGCCACGCAGCCCTCACAGGTCACCCACCGGATCGAGTTTATCCCCGGGATCGTGGGTCTGTGGACGCTCTCAGCGGCGCTTACGCCGGTTCGGTTCCAGTGGAGCCGGGCCCTGATAGACGTCGGTACCGGCTTCGTGTTCCTCGGCGTGCTCGTGACGGGGGTGACACAGGGGGTGGGAACCACCGCGCTCCTGCTCGCGACGCTCGCGACGATCCTCGCATGGGACGCGGCCGAGAACGCGGTATCCGTCGGCGGGCAGATCGGCGTTCAGCGCGGCGCGAGGACCGTTCGGGCCGAACTCGCTCACGTGGGGGTCACCGCGAGCGTCGGCGTGGGTGCCATCGCGGTCGTGCTCGGAGTGGTCCGTCTCGGCATCGACGGCCTCCCGTTCGGCGCGCTCGTCGCGCTCGTCGTCGGCAGCGTGATTCTGGTCCTCGGATCCAACCGGTAGCCCACGTTCGTCGGTCGTGGCACTCAGGCGCGCAGCTGCGGCACCGGCATCTTCGAGAGGATGTCGTCGACGATCTCCGTCGTTGAGACGCCAGAAACGCGCGCGTCGGGAGTCACCACTATCCGGTGGGACAACACGGGCGGTGCCATCGCCTTCACGTCGTCCGGCGTCGCGTAGGTCCGACCCATAAGCGCGGCGTGAGTTCGCACGACCTCGAAGAACCGCTGGATACCCCGCGGCGACACGCCCGTGTTCACGCGCTCGTCCGTTCGCGTCGCGCGGGCGACGTCGACGAGATACTGCCGAACGTCGTTCTCTACGCGGACCGACTCCGGAACGCGTCGGAGCTGCGTGAGCGTGTCGAGTGAGCAGACCGTCCGGACCGATGGCGAAGAGGCCGTGCGACCTGCGCGGCGGTCGATCAGTTCGAGCTCGCCGGCTCGGTCGGGGTAGCCGAGGCTGGTCTTGACGATGAATCGGTCCTTCTGGGCAGCCGGGAGCTCGAAGGTCCCGTCCATCTCGACGGGATTCTGCGTGGCGATGACGACGAACGGGTCGGGAAGCGGATGCGTCTCGCCGTCGACGGTGACCTGCCCTTCCTCCATCGCCTCCAGGAGCGCCGCCTGGGTCTTCGGCGGGGCCCGGTTGATCTCGTCTGCGAGCACGATGTTCGCGAACACCGGCCCGGGCTGGAACTCGAAGTTCCGGGTTTTCTCGTCGAAGATGTTCGAGCCAATGACGTCAGACGGCAGCAGGTCGGGGGTGAACTGAATGCGCGAAAAGGAGATGTCGACCGCGTCCGCGAACGACCGAGCCGTGAGCGTCTTTCCGGTTCCCGGAACGTCTTCGAGCAGGACGTGGCCGTCGGAGAGCAACCCGATGAGAACCGTCTTCAGCGTCGACCGCTCGGTGACCACGGCCGCGGCGATCCCATCGAGGATTTCGTCACTTCGTCGCTGCACAGTCGCAGGGTCCATACCGATCGGATGAGCATCGGCCCGTTGGTTATAGCCCCGATAAACGTGGGTTTGGTCAGCGTAACCCGCTGGTTCGGTCGAGCGTGTGGTGTCGTCCCACGTGGATTCTCCCAAGCGGTCTCATCGGTTTTCGAGGCGGTCGATCCGCCGTACCGAAGCGATTAAGCACGGAACCCGCAAACGAGAGAATATGCAACACCTCATCATTCGCGGCGACCCCGAGATCCGGCGGGACGCGGTGATCGAGTACGAGGGCGAAGAGCTGGTGTGTTTCGGAATCAACGTACAGGGCGGCTGGCACGGCCCGGACGAGCCCCAGCTCTGGTGTACCGTCGGCACCGAAGACGAGCGCGATGCCTACGACAGACGCGAGTACGTTCCGCACTGGCTCGACGTCGACACGGTCGACGCCGAGGACCTCGACGTGATCAAAGCGAAGGGCGAGCTGTCGGTCTAGCAGCGCCGTACTTTCTGCGTTTTCGACTCCGTTTCTACACCGGCGGGTCGTCCAGCCACGCCTCGATCGCACCGGCCATCGCGCCGCGGCGATGGATCGTCCTCGTCTCTGGGTCGACAACCGTGCTCTCGGTGCCCGGCGTCTCGCCGTCGTCGATCACGACGGCGACCCCCTCGCGGATCCGGTCGTCGAGATCGTCGGGGCGCGTGACGCTTCCGCGCCCGGAGACGTTCGCGCTGGTCGCGGTGAGCGGCCCGGTTTCCCGGAGCAGGTCGCGGGCGACCGTATGGTCGGGTACGCGGATCCCGACCCGGTCCCGTCCGGCGGTGAGCGCGTCCGGGACCGTGTCGCTGCGCTCGACGACGACGGTCACGGGCCCGGGGAGGAACGCTCGGGCGAACGAGACTGCGAACTCGGTCGGCTGGGTGTGCCGGAGCGCGGCGTCGACGCTCGACACGCCGAGCGAGAGCGGGTTCGAGCGCTCTCTGCCTTTTAAATCGAACACCCGTTCGACGGCGACGGGATCGAGCGCGTCGCCGCCGAGCCCGTACACCGTCTCCGTCGGGTAGACCACCACGTCGCCGTCCGCGACCGCCTCGGCCGCTCGTCGGAGGGTGTCGCTGTCGTTCGTCACAGGAACGTGTTCGTGGCGGTCGTGAAAAAGGATACCGAGTGGGGGGCCGAGGAAACCTTCCGCGGTCAGTCGACGAGCCGGTCGACCGCGTCGTCGATCGCTTCGGTGTCGGGGAACTCGGGGTGTTCGCTCGCGACCCACGCGAACTCGACGGTGCGGTCGGCGTCGAGGAGGAAGACGGCCGGTCGGGACTCGGTGATCCCGGCCATGCCGTCGATGTCGTGTGCGAGGCCGTACTCCTCGATCACGCCCGCGCCGGGGTCAGAGAAGATCCGGACGCCGTCCGCGCGCTCGGCGAGCAGGCGCTTGTGGGCGTACGGCGTGGAGATGGAGAGCCCGAGCACGTCGAGGTCGTCGGCCCAGCCGTGGTCGTCGACGGTGTTGTATAGGTACGTCCCCTGGAAGGCGCCGTCCATCGGGTGGAACAACAGGAGCGTCGGCCCGTCGACGACCTCGCTCAGCGCGCGGTCCTCCCAGTACTCGTCGTCGACGAGCGGCCGGGTGAAGTCGGGCGCCGTGTCGCCCTCGGCAACGTGGTCCGTCTCGGGCAGAGAGACGACGTCGAAGTCGACCATCTCAGGCCCCTCCCTCGTCGTAGGTTCCCTGCAGGTACTCCACGATGTTCGCGCTCTCGGACATCGTCACGCCCGTCTCGGGGTCGACGATGGCGGGGACGCTGCGCGCGCCGGAGACGCGCTTGACGACGTTGCGCTCGGAGTGCATCGGCTCGACGTACCGCGATCGGTACTCCAGATCCAGTTCGTTCAGGGTGCGGACGACCCGCTCACAGAAGGGGCACGCCTGCAGTCGATACAGGGTGATCGGTGATTCGCTCATACCTCGCTGTTCGCCGGCGAGACGGGTAATCGTGTCGACGGCGGGACTCCGAGCACGCGTCGCTGCGAACTCCGCTCCGGGTATCCGAAGGGAACGCTTTAATCGCGGGGCGACGGAACACAAATGAATATGGGCTTGTCGTCTAGCGTGCCGGTGGCCGATCTCCTCCAGATACCGATCCCCGGCGACGGCGTCGTGACCGCTCTCGGCGTCGCTGCGATCCTCTTTTTGGTTGGGCTGTCGGCGTTCTTCTCGTCGTCGGAGATCGCGATGTTCTCGCTACCGCAACACCGCGTCGACAGCCTTGTCGACGAGGGCGTACCGGGGGCAGAGACGATCCACGACATGAAACAGAACCCTCATCGCCTGTTGGTGACGATCCTCGTCGGCAACAACATCGCCAACGTGGCGATGACCTCCATCGCGACCGCGCTGTTCGCGATCTACCTCTCGCGGGGGCAGTCCGTGCTGGCGACTACGTTCGGTATCACGACGCTCGTGTTGATCTTCGGCGAGAGCGCGCCGAAGTCGTACGCCGTCGAGAACACCGAATCGTGGGCGCTCCGGATCGCGCGCCCGCTGAAGGCCTCGGAATACGCGCTGTACCCGCTCGTGGTCCTGTTCGACTACATCGTCAAGGGCGTCAACAGCATCATCGGCGGCTCGGCCGCCATCGAGTCGACGTACGTCACCCGCGACGAGATTCAGGACATCATCGAGACGGGCGAGCGCGAGGGCGTCATCGAAGAGGAGGAACGAGAGATGCTCGACCGCATCTTCCGCTTCAACAACACCATCGCCAAGGAGGTGATGACGCCCCGTCTCGACGTCACCGCGGTCGCGAAGGAGTCCTCGGTCGAGGAGGCGATCGAGACGTGCATCCAGGCCGACCACGAGCGCGTCCCCGTCTACGAGGGGAACCTCGACAACATCATCGGCGTGGTGAACGTTCGCGATCTGGTGCGCGAGCTGCGCTATTCCGAGGGAGAGCCCTCACTGGAGCGCGTCGTGAAGCCGACGCTGCACGTCCCCGAGTCGAAGAACGCCGACGAACTGCTCGCGGAGATGCAGGACAACCGCCTCCAGATGGTTACCGTCATCGACGAGTTCGGAACCACGGAGGGGATCATCACCTTAGAGGACATGGTCGAGGAGATCGTCGGCGAGATCCTGGAAGGCGACGAGGAGGCCCCGGTGGAGTTCCTCGAGGAGAACGTCGCCGTCGTCAGGGGCGAGGTGAACATCGACGAGGTCAACGAGATGCTCGGGATCGATCTCCCCGAGGGCGAGGAGTTTGAGACGCTCGCCGGCTTCGTGTTCAACCGCGCCGGCCGCCTCGTCGAGGAGGGCGAGGAGATCGAGTTCGACGAGATCCGGATCCGGATCGAGCGCGTGGACAACACCCGGATCATGTCCGCGCGGGTCACCGTGCTTGACGGCACAGAAGAGTCGGACGGCTCGGGCCACGTCGCCGACGCGCCGGAGTCGGGCTCCGAAACAGGTGTCACCCCGAACGACGCCGAGTAACAGCGGTGGCGATCTGCGGGCGTGCGGGGAGCTTTTCCGAAGAATCCGTCGAGCAGTCGTCGCTGACCGCCGTCTCGCTTCTCTACAGGCGTCGTCGCCGAATCGACTATCCGCTCACTGTTTCGCTTTTTCAGATCGCGTACGCGCGAGCGGCCGCGACGAGCGCCTTCCGGTAGTCGCTCTCGGAGGGGTCGGGCCCGAGCGCGAGGAACCGCTGCTTGAACGCGTCGATGTCGACGGCGTCGGTGTCGCTGCCGGCCGCGCGCGCGAGGTCGTAGATGCGGTGGTCCGGGCCGGCGATGTCGTGGCGCTCGATCAGAGCGAGTGCGAACGCGGCGTTGACGGCGGTGATCTCCGGGTCGGCACCGCCCGTGACCGGTGGGGAGCCGTCCCGCGAGACCCCGGGACGGTCGGCGACGGCGGCCGCGAGCGTCGATTCGAGGAACCCGAGGAGCTTGGTCGCGGGCGCGACGGAGAGTGTGATGTCGTCGGCGTAGATGTCCTTCATGTGGTTCGCGATCTGGTAGCAGTGCGCGAGCTTCCGCCGTTCCACCTGCTCGCCGGAGAGTCCGAGGTACAGCGCCTCTTCGGTGGACTGGACGTGGGAGGCGTGGCCCTCCTCGTAGCGGGCCATGTGCGAGAGCTCGTGAACGGCCAGCTCGCGGGCCATCGCGCTGGTGGCGGCGCGCTTCGAGACGTTGAGGACGTGGTAGCCGTCGTAGTGGCCGGCCCACGTCCGCTCGTCGGGGTCCTCGCGCACCTTTACGTGGACGGGGTCGGCGAGGGAACACTCGGTCTCGAATAGGTCGGCGGCACCGAGAAACGGGTCGGGGGGGACATCCCCCTGCACGCGGAGATCCATGCGTACAGTTCACACGGGCGCGTCGGGTAAGTCTCTTGCGCCCGTCGCGGACCGGCGGGGACGAATTGCTTCGTTGCGACGGGTTGCGGAGCCGGAACGGGCCGGCTCCTTCACTCGTTGCGGACCGCGCCGACGACGAGGTAGACGATCGGGGTGTCGAGGACGGCGATCGCGAGCTTGAGGAGGTACTGACCGAGCCCGAGCGCGAGGAGGACGCTCCCCGGAAGCGGGGTCCCGACGCCGAGTAGAGTCGGTGCGACGGAGAAGGCGACGCCGACGAAGATCGCGGTGTCGATGGCCTGACTGCTGGCGGTCGACGCGAGGTTGCGCAGCCACAGCTTGTCGCGGCCGGTGCGGTCGCGGATCGCGTGGAAGACGAACACGTCCCAGTTCTGGCTTACGACGTACGCGAGCAGGCTCCCGGCGACAATGTTGGCCGCGGGGCCGAGGGCCGTGTCGAAGGCAGCGGCGGTCTCGGGGTCGATCCCGGGCGCGGCGAGGGTGGACCAGACGAGCGCGAGCACGAGGAAGTTCGCGAGGAAGGCGACGTTGACGACCACCTGCGTGGCGCGGCGGCCGTAGAGTTCGGCGTAGCAGTCGGACGCGAGGAACGTGAGCGCGTAGGCGAGCGCGGCGCCCGGCAGGACGATCTCGGGGCCGACCACCGGGAGCGCGACCGGGAGCGGTAAGGCGATCACCTTCGCAGCGGTGAGCTGCGCGGTGGCGAGCGCGACGACGAACAGCGTGATCAGCCCGACGGCCACCACCGCGGACCGGTCCAGCGGGTCGACCGCGAAGGGGCCGTCGGCGGCCGCGGAGCGGCTACTCATCGCTCGCCTCGTCGCGACGGGCGGGGTCGGAGTCGCCGTCGAGTCGGCCGTGGCGCGCGTCGATCTCGTCGAGGAGGTCGAGCGTCTTGCGGACGGACGCGCGGACGGCGTCGCTGCGGTTCACGAACTTCCCGTCGTCGCCGACGTGGTCGTCGAGGTCCTCGAGGAGCTCGCCCGGGATCTCGACGCTTATCTTTGGCATACCGACCCGTCTCCCCCGAATTTATAAGAGCGTTCTTATTTGGAGATGCTCTCGAGAATATCACTTATATATGCGTCGGCACGGTGTGACCGCTTTGCCGCCGTCGATTCGGACCGTCTCGTCGCCGTCAATCGACCCCTTGCGGGCCGCGCGAACGCGACGTGTGCCTCGCGGGTCGATCGCGGCGTGCCGACGCCCCGGAACGCGGAGCGTCGGTTCGGGGGAACGCGGCGCGGCCGGACGCGACCCCCTACCTGAGGCGGTGGCGTCGTCGGCGCTTCGCGCCGACTGCAAACGAGAGGTTCGCTCTCGTCCTGCGTCCGGCCGCGCCACGTGAGAAACTACGCGTTCCACGGTCTTGACGCCCTTGCAGGTGGGCGTCGTGAGCGCACGAACGCCGCGGTCGGCGATTAGCTGAATGCAGGGCGCTAAGCCCCCTCCCTCAAGGAGCCCCGCAGTCCGCACCAGCGGACAGGGAGCGCAGTAGGGAGGGGATACAGCGCCGTCATCATCTTGCATTCACTGTTCTGTTGCAGGCCCACAGGCCCACGAACCGATACATTTATGTTGAAATAATGTATAAACACTATTGATGGATAGACACGAAATCGAAGGTCACGAAGTCATCGAGGGTGAGGTGAAACCCACCGGAAACGGCGCGCACGTCCTCGTTCCCAAAGACTGGCGTGGCGCAGACGTGAAAATCGTCCGCACATCAGACCCGACTGGGTAACCAATGCACTACGCCTACAGGTTCCGACTCGATCCAACTGCACAACAGCGTGAGCTGTTGGATCACCACCGAGATACCTGTAGGCAACTCTACAACCACGCCCTCAACGAGTTTGAACAAATCCCCAAATCAGCAGGCACACTCAATCAACGAGTCCGACAAGTCCGCGACCAACTCACCGACCTCAAAGACTGGTGGGACGAGCTGAATAACCTGTACTCAACGGTCGCACAAGCCGCTGTCATGCGAATCGAGGACAGCATCAAAGCACTGTCGGAGTTGAAACAGCGGGGATACGACGTTGGCAGTCTCAACTGGAAATCCCCGAAAGACTTCCGCAGTTTCACCTACGTCCAGTCTGGCTTCAAGTTCGACAATAAGAACGGTCAGACTGTCCTTTCACTCTCGAAACTCGCGGATATTCCGATTGAGTGCCACCGAGATATCCCGGACGAGGAGACCGTCAAAGAAGTCACGCTCAAAAAAGAACCAACTGGAGAGTGGTACGCCTCTCTCGCCGTTGACGACAAAGATGAACCGCCCAAACCGTCGCTGGAGGATATTGACGCCGACGAGATGGTCGGGATCGATGTGGGCATCCTGAAGTACGTCCACGATACAGACGGCACAGCAGTCGAATCACTCGACCTCTCGGAAGAACGCGACAGACTCGAACAGGAGCAACGAACCCTCTCGCGCAAAGAGCATGGATCGAACAACTGGGAGAAGCAACGTCAACGTGTTGCCGAATGCCACCAGCAAATCAAGCGCAAGCGGCGTGATTTCCTACACAAGCTCTCGACCTACTACGCCCAGGAGTACGAGCTGGTCGCCGTCGAAGACCTCGATGTGAAAAGGATGCTCGAATCGCCGCGAAACAGCCGCAACACGGCGTCAGCGGCGTGGGGAAACTTCGCTGAGATGCTCGAATACAAGTGCAAACGCGAAGGTGCGCACTTCGTGGAGGTTGGCCCTGACGGCACCACCAAAGAGTGCGCTCAGTGTGGCGTCGAAACCGACAAACCGCTGTGGGTGCGTGAACACTCGTGTCCGGCCTGTGGTTTCGAGGTGGACAGAGACGCAAACGCAGCATGGAACGTTCTTTCTCGCGGACTTGCAGAACTAGGAGTGGGTCACTCCGAAGTAACGCCTGTGGAGACTGCGTTCCCTATGGACACTGTAGTTGTGTCTGCAAAGCGCGTCGTAGAACCAGGAAGCCCCTGCCTCAAGGAGTCGCCAACGGCGACGAGTAGGCAGGGGTAGTTCACGTGTCCCGGGCCCGGCCGACGAGGGGCGCGCCGGTCTGGTACCGGTCCCACAGGAACAGCGCCGGCGGCAGCGCGATCACCGAGAGCCCGAACGAGTAGAGCACGCTCAACGCGATTAGCAGCCCGAAGTTCCCGAGGACGGGCGTGATCGCCAGACCGAGCGCGCCCGTCCCGAGCGCGGTCGTAAGCATGCTGCCGGTGAGCGCGCCGCCGGTCCCGGTCAGGGTCGTTCGGAGCGCGGTGGCGACGTCGTTTCCCTCCTTGTACTCGTCGATGAAGCGGGCCGTGATGTGGACCGAGTACGCGATCCCGATCCCGATCGCGATAGAGAGGATCGTCGCCGTCAGGGCGTTGAGCGGGAGTCCGAACAGCCGCATCGTGCCCACCAGGGAGGCGACGGCGACGATGATCGGGAACACGTTTACGATCCCGAGAAGCGGCATTCCCTCTAAGACTCCGTAGGTCACGACGAGGAAGACGGCGGTCAACACCACCGCGAGGAAGAGCCCCTGAATCGCCGACTCGAAGATGATCGCCGTGATCGCGTCGAAGATCACGATCTGGCCGGTCGCGGTCGCCGCGTAGCGGAACCGGCTCGCTTGTTCGGCCCCGTCCGCGGCGATCTCCCCCTGCGTCGCGCCGCTCTCGACGGTGTACTCGATCTGGGCACCGCGGCGGTCGTCGGTGAGGTACTGCGAGGCCCGCGGCTCCGCCGGCGAGTCCAGCAGCGCGTCGTAGATCCGGTCGAGGTTGCGGTCAGGGATCCCGTTCCCGTCCCGGTCGTTGCGGGCGACGAGCGCCGCGAACTCCGGGTCGGACCGCGCGTGCGACTGAATCACGGTCACGATGCTGGTCGCTTCGGCCCGACCGCCGTCGCCGACCGCGAGCGTTCCCGGCGGGTCGTCGTTGGGGGCGGCGAGCGCCTCCAACGCGTGGTCCGCCTCGAAGGGCCCCTCCACGAATATCGTCAGCGAGGCGTCTTGGCTCGCTTCGAAGTTGTCCTCGAGCAGGCTCAGCGTCGACGTCACTGTGTACTCGCCGGGCGCGAACGGCTCGGGGATGTACTCGACGTACCCCGGCTCCTCTTCGGGCGGGAGGAAGTCCTCCTGCTCGAACGTCGTGTCGACGCCGGCGCCGTACGCGCCCAACCCCGCGGAGGCGACGAGCAGGACGACGACGAACAGCGCCGGCGCGCGCTTGCCGACGGTCACCGAGACGGAGAGCAGCCGTCCGAGCGCTGACCCCTCCGAGGCGATCGGGGTCGAGCCGAACTCGGGGACGCCGTAGCGCTCGCGGAGCCGGTCCAGCTCAAGCTTCGCCGCCGGGAGGAACAGCCCGAAGATCAGGAAGGTGAAGATGATCCCGACCGCCGAGACGAGCCCGAGGTTCCGGATCGGGTCGAGGTCGGACGCCACGTTGGCGCCGAACCCGAACACCGCCGTCACGGTGACGATGACGAAGGCGATCGCCAGCTGATTCGCGGCGATCCGCATCGCGTGGATCGCGTCGTACCCCTTCACCGTCTCCTCCCGGTAGCGGTTGATGAAGTGGATCCCGAAGTCGACGCCGACCGCCAACAGCAACACCGGAACGGCGATCTGTTGCTGGTCGAACGGGATGCCCGTGAACCCGAGGAACCCGAACGTCCAGACGATCGTCATCAGGAGGGCGAACAACCCGAGCGCCAGATCGATCGGGTCGCGGTACGCGACCGCGAGGAACCCTAACAGGAGCAACACCACGATGGGCATCACGATGAGCAGCGAGTCGGCGATGATGTTCCCCGTCTCCGCGTTGATGATCCCGCTGCCGAACACGCGGATGTCAGCCGGCTCGTCCCCGGCGAGCGTCTTGATGTCGGTCTGGATCCCCTGGAGGTCGTCGAACCCCCGCGGAACGTCGTGGGTGATCACGGTCACGGTCGTCGACGCCGACGCGTCGTTCGGGTTGAAGTCGTCTGAGACGACCGCGGCGAACCGCTGGTTCTCCGCTAGCCGCCGGACGGTCCGACGGATCTCCGCGTCGGTCGCGGACTGCACCGCCCGCCGCTGGGCGGTCGGCGTGTCGGCGGTCGGGTCGAGCGTCTGTGCGACGATCGTCGCGGGACCGTTCGCCGACGCCACCCGCAGGTCCTCGCGCTCGTCGATGCGCTCCAGCAGCCGGAGCATAGTGAGCAGCTCCTGGCGGTCGAGGACGTTCGTCCCGTCGTGGATCAGCTGCGTGCTCGCCGTGTCCGCCGCGAACGGGTCCTCGAACTCGGTCTCGATCGCGTCGAGCGCCTCCTGTTCGGGGAGGTCCTCGGCGAACCCCGCCGTCGCGTCGGTCTGCGTCTCGACGGCGGTCATTCCGCCGGCGAAGACGGCGGTCGCGACGAGGAACAGCGCGATGACGACGCGCGGTCGCGTCACGATCAGCTCGTTGAGCCGACTGACCTCCGATTCGACCCACTGGCCGGCTCGACTCATCTACGTCCTCTGATACGCGTAGGCGCCGACTCCGAGCACGAGGAGGACGAGCAGGACGCCGAGCGCAAGTCCGATCGGGAACCCGCCCTCGCTCGAAACGACGGTGATCGGGATCCGCGTCGTGTCCGAGAGCTGGCTGTTGCCGTTCGAGTCGTCGTACCGGAAGTCGAACGAGACCGGGTACGTCTTCGCCGTGGCCGAGCCCGACGCCTCTAGGTCAAAGGTCAGTGTCGTCGACTCGCCCGGGGCGAGCTCGTCGACGAACCCCTCGTCGTCGCTGCTGTCGAGCGGGTCGTCCGCGAACAGCCGCGCCTCGACGTCGGTGACGGGCTCGTCGAGGTTGTTCGTCACCGTCACCTCGAGCGAGCGTCCCTCGCCGGTCTCGATCTCGCGGTCGTCGACCTCCAGCAGGAACTGGTCGCGCTCCGGCTGCACCTCGTAGAGCAGCTCGAGGTCCTGGTACGCCCGCGGTTCGAGGTCCGCGTTCCGGTACCGGACCGCGATGTCGGCCGTGCGGTCGACCGCCTTCGCCTCGCCGCCGATCTCGATCGGGAGCCGGAACTCGGCGGACTCGCCCGGTGCGAGCGTCCCGACCGCGACGCTGCGCTCGATCGGAATCACGTTCTGGGACTGCCCGGCAAGCTGCACCACGACGTTGCGAGCCTCGTTCGGCCCCTCGTTCGTCAGCGTTCCGGTGACCGCGCCTTCCTCGCCGACGTAGAGGTCCGACTCGACGTCGGTGACCGCGAACCGCTGTTCCGCGCCGGGGGTCACCCCGACCGAGATGCTCTCGTCCACGCGCTGGTACCCGTCGCTCGTCTCGAACGCGACGGTGCCGCTCAGGGCGTACTCGCGGACGGGTGCGCCGGGCGCGAAGCCGACCTCGTAGCGCACGGTGGCGGTCTCGCCGGGGGCGAGCTCGTCGATCCGCGCCGCGTCGCTGGCGCGCTCGCCGAACCCGAGTCCGCCGCTCGACGACTCCAACGCGACGGTCGCGTCGCGGGCGACGTCGGCGCCGACGTTCTCGATCTCCGCCTCGAGCGTCCCCTCGCCGCCGACGTTCGCGTCGGTGGTCGCGTTCACGACCCGGAAGCGAGCGTCCTCGGAGATATCGACTTCGACCGATCGGGTGACGGTCTCTTGCCGGTCGATGGTGACGCCGCCCGACTGCTGGTAGGTGTACGAGTACTCCAGCTCGACGTCGATCTCGTAGGTCCCTTGGTCGACGCCTTCGGGCACACTCACCGCGATTGGCGCCTCGCCGGGTCGGCTCTCGATCACCGAGCCGATCGCGAGGGTGTCGGTCTCGACCGTCAGCGGGGTGTCGTCGGCGGTGGCGGTCACGCGAACGTTTCGCGCAGTGGTGACGATCTCGCGGGTCTGTGCGGTGCCGAGGTCCATGTCGCCGTCGTTCGAAATCTGGAGGGCGAGCTCGTTCGTTCGCCCGGGCGTGAGCGTCGCGCTCGGGGCCGTCACGCTGAGATCGGGGGTGCCCCGGACGAGTTGGAGCGGCGTTCCGCCCCCGTCGTCACTCGGCGCCGACACGGCGGCCGCGTTCGCCGTCGGCGCCGCCCCCGCGACGAATCCGGCCGTTCCGCTCGTCACCAACGCCAGTACCACGACCACGACGAGAACTGTGTTCCGTTTCATGCTGAATCGACCGTCGCCGCGACACCTCGCGCCCGCGCGCCGGTGGCCCCACGGCCACTCGGCTTGCGGGCGCCGTTCCCGCCCGAACGCGTCCGATTCGCTCGCGTTCGGCCGGGCGACGTCGCCGCGCGAATCACACCGATAAATGAACTCGCGAATGCATAACGTCTTTGTTTTTGGGTTCGTAGCCACGGTTGATGGACCGACAGCACGAGCGCGACGTCACCGACTCGATCGGCGTGAGAGAGCGATGAGCGGATTTTCCGAGGCGGAGCGCGAACAGATCCGGGCGGAGCTCGTCGCGGCCGGCCGGGAGCTCTTCGAGCGGTTCGGCTTCGAGCGCACGCGCGTGAAAGACGTGACCGAAGCGGTCGGGATCGGCACGAGCACCTTCTACCGCTTCTTCGACTCGAAAGAGGCGTTGTACGTGGAGGTGTTACGCGCCGAGCGCGAGGCGCTGGAGGCGCGCATCGCCGAGGCCGTGGCCGAGGTCGACACCCCGCGCGAGGAGGTCCGCGCGCTCTTACAGACGACCTTCCGGGAGGTGCGGGCGAACCCGCTCATCTCCACGCTGATCGTCGACGGGGAACTGCGGGCGCTCCAGGACCGGCTCGCCGACGCTGACGGCGCGGCGGGGTCGATCGGGCCGGCGGCGCGGGACTCGGAGCTCCCGTTCGCCAAGCGGTGGGCCGCGCTCGACGGCTTCCGGTACGACGACCCGGAGCTGATCAACGAGCTGTTCTACGCTCTCGTGTTCGTCGCGCGCTCGCGGAACGCCCCCATCGGCGCGAACGACGACGCCGCCTACGAGCGCGTCGAGACGGCCTTGATCGAGACGATCGTCGACGGGCTGTTCGTCGACGGCTGAGCCCAGCCGATGCGCGAGTCGGTTTCGTCCCCGCGCTTCCGTCGTCGTCGTTGTCGCCGCCGACACCATCGTCGCTATCGCCACCGCGTCCGGAAGTAGTTAAAAAGGCCCACACTGCCGGGGGCCGAGGCTTAACGACATCGCGTCGCTACCAATAGTTGCCGATGGAGAACAGCACCATCGGCGATGCGCAAGCGGTACTCGTCACCGACAGTGTGTCCCTCTCCCTGTGGGATGCGCTCGCGACCCGCCCGCCGCCCGTGAGTGACCTATCGCGGCGCGTCCCGCGGTCAGCCCCATCCGTGGGAGCGCGCCGGAATCACGCGTCGGACTAGCCATTTCGAACGTCCGGCTCGGAATCGGTCGAGCGAGCCGCGTCGATCGCGTCGTCCGCCGTGGTCGCACCGACCGATCGTCCTCTTTGTCGCACACGCGCAGATCTACCGGACACCCAGTTCGACACGGATTGACACGGACTGACCGGTCTCGCCCTGGCCTTGGAGTACGCCCGCGAACACGTGGAGCGATCGGTGGTCGAACCGCGGCCCGCGAACGGGCGTTTTTGCCGATAGAAGGGTTATCCTCGCTGCGCTCCGGCCGGTCGTCGGGGAACGACCCGCGGTGGGACACGACGCAGTCATCATGTAGACGGGAATTCGATCGCGATCATACCCCCGTTTGGGCGATCCACCGCCACTGCCCCCCCGCGTGCCACCCTCACCCACGCGAACGCCGTAGCGAAGCGGTTAAGGGCGAACCGCGGGAAGTACGGGCAACTCGCTGGTGCGGACACAGCGGGCACTCGCCGCCGGAGCCGGCCTCGACGCCACGGTAGTCGTCGACGCCGCGCTCCGGGACGAGACGACATGTGGCCGCTTCGCGGCTGAATCGCAACCGTCCGCGGACAACATATGGCACGAAGTTTCTACTCGCACATCAAGGAGGCATGGCGGTCCCCCAAGGAGGGGAAACTGGCGGAGCTGCAGTGGCAGCGCAAACAGGAGTGGCGCAACGAGGGCGCCATCGAGCGCATCGAGCGCCCCACTCGCCTGGACAAGGCCCGCGAGCTGGGCTACAAGGCGAAGCAGGGCGTCATCGTCGCCCGCGTGAGCGTCCGCAAGGGCGGCTCGCGCAAGCAGCGACACAAAGCGGGTCGTCGCTCGAAGCGGCAGGGCGTCAACCGGCTCTCGCGCCGCAAGTCGATCCAGCGCATCTCGGAGGAGCGGGCCTCCCGTAAGTACCGGAACCTCCGCGTGCTCAACTCCTACTGGGTCGGTGAGGACGGCTCCCAGAAGTGGCACGAAGTGATTCTCGTGGACCCCGCCCACCCCGCGATCGAGAACGACGACGATCTCGGCTGGATCGCCTCCGACGACCACAAGGGGCGCGCCTTCCGCGGGCTCACCTCCGCCGGCACGAAGGGCCGCGGCCAGCGTACGCGCGGAAAGGGCACGGAGAAGACCCGCCCGAGCGTCACCGGCAACGACCGCCAGGGCAAGTAGGCCCGCCGCGGTTCCGACCGACTTCTCTTCGGTTATACAGAATCAAGACGAATACCTGGGGCTTGAGCCCGAGGCGATTCACCAGCCGCGTAGTGGGTATTCCGATATTGTCGAGTAGACCGGAGTGCAGTGCTCAAACCGTCCTGCCCGATACGCTCTCAGAGAGCAGCCCGTTTAGTAACCGATTGCGGCCCCATCACCCCGCGGGTCCGCGCCGCCTTCGAGCGTGCCGTCCTCATGGATCCGGATCGCCGCGGCGTGGCCCATCGTGTCATCGAAGCGGCGAGCCATCGTGACCGGCTGCCCCCGTCGTTGGAGTTCAGTGATAACGCCGTCTGGAATCCCGCCTTCGAGCGAGAGCGATCGGGATTCGGTGCCCCACGTCCGACCGAACAGCCAGCGTGGGGCTTCGATGGCCTCCTGGACATCGTAGCCGAAGTCGACGATGCGAGAGACGAGCGCGGCCTGCGTCTGGGGCTGACCCTCTCCACCCATCGTCCCGTAGACGAGCCACGGTTCTCCGTCGCGTGTCAGCAGCGACGGAATGAGGGTGTGAAAGGTTCGCTTGCCCGGTTCGAGACTGTTGATATGGTCAGCGTCAAGTGAGAAGAACGAACCGCGGTTCTGCGGGACGATACCGGTGTCTCCTGCGATCATGCCGCTGCCGAAATCGTAGTAAATCGACTGGATCATCGAGACCGCGAGTCCATCGTCGTCGACGACCGAGAGATAACAGGTGTCGCCGCCCGGGTCCTGCGGCTGTGGCGTCACCCCGTCGGGTGCCATCCCCGGTTCGACAGCCGCCGGAAGCGCGCTGTCGGACTCGATCAGTCCCCGTCGCTCGTCGAGGTACGACGCCGACAACAACGCCTCTGCGGGAAGGTCGACCGTATCGGGATCGGTCACCCACGCATCGCGGTCGGCGAAGGCGACCTTGACGGCCTCGGCCATATGGTGGTAGTAATCGGCGGTGCCGTCGCCCCACGAGTCGACGTCGAAGCCGTCGAGCAGGCCGAGGATCTGGAGTGCGGCGATCCCCTGTGTGTTCGGTGGAAACGAGTAGGCAGTGACATCCCGGTAGTCGACGCTGAGCGGGTCGACCCGCTCAGCGGTGTACGCGTCGAAATCCGCCGTCGACAGCGGCGACTCCTCGCCGAGCCCCTCACAGAACCCCTCGGCAACCGATCCCTCGTAGAATCCCTCGCGTGGCCCCGACTCCGCGATGGTTTCGAGGGAGTCGGCGAGATCCGGCTGTCGAAGGACCTCACCCGGTTCCGGAGCCGTACCCTGGGTGAGGAACGTGTTCGCCGCAGTCGACTGCTCGCCCAGCACGTCGGTGTCGAGAGCGATCCAGCGGGTGAAGTCGTCGGTCATCGCAAACCCCTCGCGGGCGTGGGTGACGGCGTCCTCGAACAGCCGATCCCACGGCAGTTTGCCGTGTTTCTCGTGGGCGAGCCGCCAGCCGTCGACGGCTCCCGGCACGGTCAGTGCCGAGGCGCTCCCGCGGTCGGGGATCTCGTCGTACCCGAGTTCCTCGTAGTAGTCGCGGGTCGCCTGTTGCCCAGCGGGACCGCTGGCGTTGATACCCTCGACAGCGTCGTCACCGTCGGCGATCAGCCAGAAGCCGTCGCCGCCCAGTCCGGCCATGTGTGGATAGACTACACAGAGTGTCGCGTTGGCCGCGATAGCCGCGTCGACCGCTGAACCGCCGTCCCGGAGGATGTCGATCCCCGTACTGCTCGCAAGGTAGTGGGGGCTCGTCACGAGTCCATGCTGTGCTCTCGTCGGTGGCCGTCCGGTTCGTGTTTGATCGTACATACTGCGTCTCTAGTACCGTTCTTTGGTGTCTCTTCGTCTATAGGTTTGTACATCGGTACTAATTGACCGTGTTCACAGCAACGCTACTCACGTCTCGGCGGCCCGCTTCGCCCGGTCGCGTCGACTCAAGGCGATGACAAACAGACGGCCCGAGGCGGGGAACACCGCTCGGGCGAAATCCGCGGTGAACAGTGCGCGGCTACTCCCGGCGAACTCCGAAAGCGACACCGACACCGACCGTCGACACCGGAACCTCAACGAGCCAAATGGCGGCCGGAATCGGGGTCGATCGCTCGTGGGTGTGGACGATTGACAGAGCCGAAAAACGAAAGCGGGGGAGGGGGAACGCGAGCGTGCGTATTCGAACGACGATGCGAGGTCTGAACGAGACGTCTATGCGAGGTCTGAACGAGACGTCTCGGGAGTGTGTGTGACCTAGCGAGTGGTTACATCGCACCGCCCATGCCGCCCATGCTGCCCATACCGCCGGCGGGGGCGCCGCCCTCGTCGCCGTCGCCGGCGGTCGAGAGATCGCCCGCGGAGATGATGTCGTCGATTTTTAACACGAGGTTCGCGGCCTCGGCGGCGGAGGCGATCGCCTGCTCCTTCGCGTGGGCCGTCTCGACGACGCCGGCCTCGGTCGTGTTCACGACCTCGCCGGCGAAGACGTCGAGTCCGGCTTCAGTGTCGCCGGCCTCGTGGGCCGCGCGCAGGTCGACGAGCAGGTCGATGGCGTCGAGCCCGGCGTTCTCGGCGAGCACGCGCGGGATCAGTTCGAGCGAGTCAGCGAACGCCTCGACGGCGAGCTGCTCGCGTCCCTCGACCGAGTCGGCGTAGTCGCGCAGCCGGCGGGCGAGTTCGACCTCGATGGCGCCGCCGCCGGGGAGCGTGCGCCCGTCGGAGACGGTCGTCGAGACCACGTCGATGGCGTCCTGGATGCCGCGTTCGAGCTCGTCGACGACGTGTTCGGTGGTGCCGTACAGCAGGAGGGTGACGCCGTGGGCGTCCTCGCCCTCGACGTGGAACAGCTCCTCCTCGACGTCGCGGCTGACCGTGCCGACCGCGAGGTCGTCGGCCGTGAGCGAGTCGAGGTCGCTGACGATGGGCGCGCCGAGCACGTTCTTGAGGAAGCTCAGGTCGGACTTCTTCGTCCGGCGGACCGCTAAGATTCCCTCCTTCGCGAGGTAGTGCTGCGCGAGGTCGTCGATCCCCTTCTGACAGAAGACCACGTCCGCGCCCGACTCGACGATCGCGTCGACTTTGTCGCGGAGCTGCTTTTCTTCCTGATCGAGGAAGCGCTGGAGCTGGTCGGGGGACTCGACGTTGACTGCGGTGTCCACGTCGGCCTCCTCGACTTCGATCGGGTCGTTGAGGAGGAGGACGTTCGCGTCCTCGAAGTCGGTCGGCATGTCCTCATGGACCGGGTCCTTGTCGATGACGGCGCCCGAGAGCAGTCGGGACTCGCCGGCCGCGCGACCGGTGCGCGTCTCGATGTTGAGGTTCGCTAGGTCGACGACGTGCGAGCCGTCGTCGGCCTCGACGGTGACGCCCTGGATCGCGCGGACGACGAGGTCGGCGAGCGTGTCCTTGTCGAGCTCTGCGCCCTTGCCGGTCATCGACGTCTCGGCGACGTTTTTCAGGGTCTCGGTGTCGTCGGGGTCGACACGCGTGGCGACCTCGTCGACCTGCTCGCGGGCGTACTCGCTCGCGAGGTTGAATCCCTTGATGACGGCTGTCGGGTGGATGTCCTGCTCGAGGAGGTCCTCGGCGTTCTTGAGGAGCTCACCCGCGATGGCGACCGCGCTCGTCGTGCCGTCGCCGGCCTCGTCCTCCTGGGTCTCGGCGACTTCGACGATCATCTCGGCGGTCGGGTTGTCGATGTCCATCGTCTGCAGGATGGTGACGCCATCATTCGTGATGGTGACGCCGCCTGTCGAGTCGACGAGCATCTTGTCCATCCCTTTCGGCCCGAGCGTCGAGCGTACCGACTCGGCGACGCCGCGTGCCGCGGAGATGTTGTACTCCTGTGCGTCTTTATCCTTGACGCGCTGGGCGTCGTCGCCCATGATGATCATCGGCTGACCCTGCTGCATTCGCTGACTCATACACTGTTTGATTGATTGTGATTCTATATAAATGTGTCGTTGAGCGGCGTTCGGTCGCGGTCGTCGACACCCGAGATGTCGATGGAAAAACCGCCGGACCATACGGCCCTCAGGCGATATTTATGTGTATAGTTACCACGCGACTGTATCGCGATCGAACATCCTCATCTGGTGCGTTTATATATTGAGAGTGGTACACATGGAATCCGGCTCCCGCGTTTCAGGCGTCGCTGTCGGGCCGTCGACATCGAGCCGTCGCTATCGAACGCTGTGACTACGGATCAACGTTTGACTCTCAGTACGGCTGTCTGCAGAGAACGGAAAAGCGGGGGTCGGCCGCGGGCGGTCACCGATCGAGTTCGTCGGTCTCGGTGAGGTACTCCGAGTCGACCTCATCGAGCGTCGGTTCCGGCGGTTCGTCGGCGGCGTCGAGCTCGCGTCGGTTGAGGTGACTCTCTAACTGCCGCCGCTTGTTTCTCCCTTTCCGCTCGCGACCTGATTTTGTGTCTGGCATCGTCATCCGTGCCAACACTACCCACACTAATGAGTCTTGTGTCAGCGTGCGTGACTATCTATGGCTCGGCCGAACGGCGTCGCTGCGCGAAGACCGAGTACGAGACCCCGGAAAACCGCCAGACGACGCCGGACTCACTCGTCGCTCCGCTCCTCGTTCGTTGTTACGACAGCAAAACGCCAGGAGAGGGATTTGAACCCCAGTCGTTCCGCTCGCTCCGCTCCTCGCTCGTTGTTGCGACAGCGAAAGACGCCAGGAGAGGGATTTGAACCCCCGATCCCAGAAGGGAACACGCTTTCCAGGCGTGCGCCTTACCACTCGGCCATCCTGGCTCGGTCTGAGATAAATCGGTGGGACTGTTAAGTCCTTCTTTTCGTGTGGAGTCGATGTTCGATCGCGTACGCGATCCCGCCGGACGCGACGGCGATCGCACCCGCGAGCGCGAACAGTCCGGTGTACCCGAGGGGGAGATCGCCGTCGAGAAGCAGGTATCCCTGCGCGGCCACCAGGAACGCGAATCCGCCGACGAGTCCCCACAGAGCGGCTGACCACGCTCTCGTCCGTCGGGTCGCGGGGACGCCGGCCGGGTCAGCGGCCCCCTCGACGGAGTCGTCGGCCATCTACTCGACGACGGCGACGGCCTCGATCTCCACGCCGACGCCTTTCGGGAGCGCGCCGGCCTGCACGGCCGACCGAGCCGGTGGCGACGCCTCGAAGTAGCCCGCGTACGTCTCGTTCATCTCGTCGAAGTCGTCGATATCGGCGAGGAACACGGTCGTTTTGAGCACGTCTACCGGCTCAGCACCCGCCTCGTCGAGTACGGCCACGAGGTTGTCGAGGGCCCGCTCGGTCTGTTCGGCGATCGGTGCGTCGTCGAGGAGATCGCCGTCGGGCGTCAGCGGGATCTGTCCGGCGGTGAAGACGAGGTCGCCGTTCGTCGTCGCTTGGCTGTACGCGCCGACCGCCGCGGGGGCCGCGTCGGTGTGGACCGTCTCTTTCATACGCGTTCGTCTTCGCCGGGCGCCCCTAAAGTGACCGGGGAACGCGATCGCTCTCCGGGTGACGCCGCGCTCCCGCGACCACCGCGGTGGTGTGTTCGCTCCGGCTTCGTCGAGGACGAATCCGCCGGAACCGCGGGAGCGCCGACGCCGAACCGGTCGCTGTGAGTCCGCAGGGCTTGTGACGCTATCAGTCCGCGTCGACGCGACACCCGCCCGAGTAATCGATTCCCTCGATCGTTTCGATGCCGTCGTCGCCACACACCGGGCAGTCGGGGTTGCGCTGGTACGGCACGGACTCGAAGCTCATGTCCATCGCATCGTAAAAGAGGACGCGCCCCTCGAGCGTCTCGCCCGCGTCGAGCAGGAGCTTGATCGCCTCGGTCGCCTGAATGCAGCCGACCGTGCCGGGCAGGACGCCGAGCACGCCCGTCGTCGCGCAGTCGGGAACCGTCCCCGGCTCGGGCGCCTCCGGGAACAGACACCGGTAGCAGGGGCCGTCGGGAACGAGCGTCGTCGCCTGCCCCTCGAACTTGTAGATGGCGCCGTGAACGACGGGGAGCCCCTCGATCCGGGCCGCGTCGTTGACGACGTACCGGGTCCGGAAGTTGTCCGCGCAGTCGACGACGAGGTCGTAGCCGGCGAGCAGATCGCGGACGTTCTCCTCGTCGAGCCGCGTCTCGTGGGTCGCCACGTCGATGTCGGGGTTGAGTCGATCGACGTACCGGGCCGCCGACTCGACTTTCGGCTCGCCCACGTCGGCGTCGCCGTGAATCACCTGTCGCTGGAGGTTCGAGCGCTCGACGACGTCGTCGTCGACAACCCCGATTGTGCCGACCCCTGCGGCCGCGAGGTACTGGATGACCGGCGCGCCGAGCCCGCCGGCGCCGACCACGAGCGCGTTCGCGTCGAGCAGCCGCTTTTGGCCCTCCGGGCCGACCTCGTCCATGATCACGTGTCTGGAGTACCGGTCGAGCTGGTCGGCGTCGAGCGAGAGACTCATGCGTCACCGTGGGTGGTGAGCCGGTATAATCGTGTTCCCGACGGGACGCGAGGTCGACCGTCGCGACTGTGGGATTAGGTCACGACGCTTCTCCTCCCGACGGCGCCGTTGGCTCACGCCGGTCGCCGGTGGCTCCGACTTCGCGTGGCCGCTCACCGCCGACCGACGCGCACGGCCAGTGCGGCTACGAGGAACGCGAGTGCCGCGGCGGTCAGGCCGAAGCCGGGTACGTTCGACTCCGTCTTCCGTTCAGTAGCGGCCGTCTCCTCGGCGTCGCCAAAGCGGCTGACCGATCCGGTCTCGGCCCCGTTGAGTGACACCGTTCCGCTGTCGATCGGCTCGAACGCGATCCAGACGGTCGCGTTCTCGCCGGGACCGAGCGACACGTTGCGCTCGGCGAGTTGCTCGCCGGCCATGGTGACGGTGAGCGTCCGATTTGCCGGCCGGTCACCGGGGTTTGCGACCGTCGCGCGTAGCGTCGTCTCGTAGCCGGCACGAACCCGATCTGCCGGTACCTCGCTCTCGACGATGTCGACCCTCCCGGGTTCCAGCGCGCCGACGACAACGGGCGCGGCGTTCGGCATCGTTGCGGTGTGAGAGTCTCTTTCGGCGGCGTGCGTGACACCCTCCGTCGTCCACTCGCCGTCGACGTACCGCATCACCGCCACGTCTTTCGGTTCCAGGCCGTCGGGGAGTGTATCGCGGTCGACGTCGAATCGGAGCGTCGCCGCGCTCGTGTCGGTCGCGTTGAGCGTCGAGTCGATATTCACGTACCCCAGCGCGGTCCCGTACGGGACGGCGCCGCGCTCCCGGGGGTCGGCCGTCGGCTGCTCGACGGTCACCCCGAACGCCTCGCGGTCTCCGACCGTGTCGATCGTGAGCGCGGACAGTGACACTTCGGGTCGCGTTTCGGAGGGTCCGGCGAGCGTGAGACCGACCGTGTAGCGTCCGTCGACCACGCCGTCGACCTCGACCGTAACGGCGTCGGCCGACTCTGACCGGACCACGTTCGGCGTGTCGGCGCTCGTCGTGGAAGACTGGGAGGGGCCGGACGACCCGGATGAGCCGGACGAGCTTGGTGATTCAGAACCGGCGGGCTCGTCGCCCTCGTCGAGACTCTCGGAACGGTCAGAGTCGTCTTGCCCGCTTTCGTCGGGGTCGTTCTCGCCAGAACTATTCTCACTGGGATCGTCTTGCCCGCTTTCGCCGAGACTTTCAGAATTGCTTCCTTCTACGTCTTCTTGTTCTTCTTCGCTCGGGCTGTCGTCCTCTTGTTCTTCTTCGCTCGGGCTGTCGTCCTCTTGTTCTTCTTCGCTCGGGCCGTCGTCCTCGTTTTCTTGCTGTTCTTCGCTCGGGCCGTCGTCCTCGTTTTCTTGCTGTTCTTCGCTCGGGCCGTCGTCCTCGTTTTCTTGCTCTTCTTCGTTGGAGTCGTCCTCTTGCTGTTCTTCGCTCGGGCCGTCGTCCTCGTTTTCTTGCTCTTCTTCGTTGGAGTCGTTTTCTTGCTCTTCTTCGTTGGAGTCGTTTTCTTGCTCTTCTTCGTTGGAGTCGTTTTCTTGCTCTTCTTCGTTGGAGTCGTCCTCTTGCTGTTCTTCGCTCGGGCCGTCGTCCTCTTGCTCCTCTTTTCTTTCCTCGTCAGAGCTGTCGTCCTCTTGCTCTTCCTCCTCTTGTTCTTCTTCGTTAGAGTCGTCCTCTTGCTCTTCTGCTTCGTCTTGCTTTTGCTCTTCTTCGTCAGAGCTGTCGTCCTCGTTCTCTTGCTCTTCCTCCTCTTGCTGTTCTTCGTTAGAGTCGTCCTCTTGCTGTTCTTCGTCAGAGCTGTCGTCCTCGTTCTCTTGCTCTTCTTGCTCTTCTTGCTCTTCTTGCTCTTCTTGCTCTTCTTGCTCTTCTTGCTCTTCTTGCTCTTCTTGCTCTTCTTGCTCTTCTTGCTCTTCTTGCTCTTCTTGCTCTTCTTCGTCAGAGCTATCCTCGTCTTGCTCTTCTTCCTCACCGTCGTCGCCCTCGTCGGGAGCTTCAGAATCGCCTCCTTGCTCGTCGGAGTTGTCGAAATCACCGGGCTCGTCGGGCTCGTCGCCCTCGTACACGTCTGTGTCTTCGAGCTCGACGTTCGGCACGCCGATCTCAGCGTCGTTTTCGGCGGCTGGGATGCTTCCGACGACGCCTCCGGCGAGCGTGAGCGTCGCCAAAAGGATTGCCACACAGATCCAGGCGACGGCAACCTCACGACTGGACATACGCACACGAGCGGGCGAGATCGGATTGTAATGCGGTCGAAATTCTGATTAATTCTCACTTAGATTGCAGTCTGATCGCGTGTGTGGCGACTCGCGACGACGCCTCTCGCCGCGTGTTCGAAAGGCTAAGGATACCCGTCCGGCAAAGATTGCGACATGCAGACGCTGCTTTTGAACGCCGACGACGTCGACGAGAACGCCCGCATGGACCGCGTCATCGACGCAGTTCGGGGCGCGTTCGCCGCATACGAGCGCGGGGACGCGACGATGCCCGCGAAGTCGTATATCGACCTCCCGGAGTACGACGGCGACTTCCGCTCGATGCCCGCCTACCTCGACGTGCGCGAGGGGGACACCGCCGAGGAGACGGCGGGCGGCGAAGGGTGGGACGCGGCCGGTATCAAATGGGTGAACTCGCACCCGAACAACCCCGCCGATCACGACCTCCCGACCGTGATGGGGACGATGATCTACTCCGACCCCGAGACGGCCTTCCCGCTGGCGATCCTCGACGGGACGACGCTCACGATGAAACGCACGGGCGCGGCGGCCGCGGTCGCCACCGACGAGCTGGCGGTCCCGGACGCGAGTTCGCTGGGGATCGTCGGCGCCGGCGTCCAGTCGTACACCCAGCTCGAAGCGATTGCGACGGTCCGCGACATCGAGGACGTGGTGATTAGCGACCTCGACGAGGAGCGCGTCGCCGACTTCATCGACGCCTTCGACGACCGGTTCGACGTGCGGGCGGGCTCTCCCTCGGAGGCCGGCCACTGCGACGTGCTCTCGACGGTGACCCCCGTCGAGGACCCGATCGTCGGTCTCGACGATGTGGGCGAGCACACCCACGTCAACGCGATGGGCGCGGACGCTGCGGGGAAACACGAACTCGCCGACGAGCTCCTGTTGAACGCGACGGTCGTCATCGACGACCACGAGCAGTGTACGCACTCCGGCGAGATCAACGTCCCCTACGCCGCGGGGACCCTGACCGACGACGACATCTACGGCGAGCTCGGCGAGATCGTCGTCGGCAATCGGGCGGGTCGTGCGGGAGCTGCCGGGACTGACGCGGACGCCGGCGTCGACGGCGTCGACGGCGTCACCGTCTTCGACTCCACCGGCCTCGCGATTCAGGACGTCGCGGCCGCCCGCGTCGTCTACGAGCAGGCCGACGAGGCCGACAACGGCTACCCGTTTGACCTCCTCGGGCTCGCGGAGTAGCGCGGCTCCTCGCCTCCGGTCGCTGTCCGACTCCTTTTTGTCGCCCGTGTTCGTACGTAGCCCGTGCAACTCGTCAGCGTCGCGGCACTCGCGGAGAACCGAGCGATCGGCAGAGATGGCGAGGTTCCGTGGCCACATATCGAGGCCGACGTTCGACAGTACCGCGAGCGCGTCGCGGACTCGCCCGTAATCCTCGGTCGCCGCACGTTCGACTCGATGCGCGACGACCTCCCCGGCTCCCGTCAGATCGTCGTGAGTCGGAGCGTCGGTTCGGTCGACGTTCCGACCGCGGTCGTCGCTGACGGCGTCGACGCGGCGATCGAACGCGCCGAGGAAATCGCTGGCGCCGACGGCGGAACCGACACTGACGGGCCCGTCTACGTCCTCGGCGGCGGAACGATCTACGAACTGTTCCAGCCGCACCTCGATCGGATGGCGCTCAGTCACGTCACGGGGAGCTACGAGGGAGACACGTTCTACCCGGCGTGGGACGAGACGGCGTGGCGTGTAACCGACGAGACGGCGTACGAAGGGTTCACACTCCGCAAGTGGGTCCGGGTCGAGGACGCGGCGTGAACTCTTGCTGCTCCGGTCCACCCCCGCGACGCGGTCGGCCGGCTCGTCCGTTTCCGCCGCTGTGGCTCGTCACACGGGCGCTAGCAGGCCTCAATCGTAGTTCTCATCTCTGCGAGTTGGGTCCATTGTTTAAGTCGATGCTGCTCGTCCGCTAACGTAAGAATGGACCTGTCGTGGTGGTTCGCAGGACTGTTTGCCCTCTCGGGGTCGGCCTGCTTCGTCGCCGCGTTCCACGGCTCTCGTCTGCAGAACGGCGACGCGCGACACGGCCTCCGCTGGCTCCTGATCCTCGCTGGGACGTGGGGACTTCTCCAGGCCGGTGTGATACTCGCTCACGAGGAGGCGACGGCGACCACGATGTACCTGTTCTCGCTAATCGTCGGCTTCGCCACGCCGTTCGCGTGGCTGTACTTCGCCTCCGCGTACGCCGGCCACGACTACCATCGCCGTCCGGTGTACCGAGGGGCCGCAATCGCGACCTACGTCGCCGTCGTCGCGGTGAAGCTCACCAACCCGATCCACGGGCAATACTTTTCAGCGTCGTTCCAAACCGAGCCAGTCCGTCGTCTCATCGTCGACACCGGGCTGCTGTACTGGGGCTCGTTCGCCCTCGCGTACGCCCTGTCGGCCGCCGGGTTTTATCTCCTTTACCGGCTCTTTCGGGAGTCGAACGCCTTCTCGTGGACGCTCGTCGGGCTGTTCGCGGCGACCGGGCTGACGGTCGTTCCAAACCTGATCGCTCGAACGACGCTGACCACACTGCCGCAGCTGAGCTACGAGCCGCTCGGCGTCGCCGTCTTCGCCGTGGGGGCTGTCTACTTCGTCGATGACACCTTCCTCGCGGTCGAGCGGACGGCGACGCGGTCGTTCGTCGAGCGCACTGCCGGCGGCATCCTCGTCGTCAACGACGATGGACGCCTCCGTGACCACAACGAGCGGGCGACCGAGCTGTTCCCCTCCGTCGCGGCCGACGTGACCTGCGTTGAGGAGATCTCGCCCGCCGTCGCCGACGCGTGCCACACGGAGCGGCCCACTCTCGTTGATATGGCGGGCCCCGGCCACGACACCCGGACCTACTGCGTCACGAGTGAGCCACTCGCCATCGGTGGGACGAAGTTCGGACACGCGCTGCTCGTTCAGGACGTGACCGAGATCGAGCGACAGCGCGAGCGGATCGAGCGCCACGAGGAACAGCTCGGAGACATGGCGGGCGCGATCGCTCACGAGCTGCGGAACTCCGTCGCGATCGCCGACGGCTACCTCGCGGACGCGGCGGGGCGGCTCGACGGCGATGACAATCAGAACACGGCCGAGTCGATCGCGGTGGCGCGTCGCCGGATCGACCGGATCGGTGACGTCGTCGAGGACCTCCACACGCTGGTGCGACACGCGCGCGACTTCGACGAGCCGTCGCTCGTCGACCTCGAGGCGGCGGTGTGCGACGCGAAGGCCACCTCCGACGTCGATGTCGACGTCGTCGTCGAGGGGGCCGGTCGGATCCTCGCCGTCCCGACCCGATTCAAACAGCTGTTGAAAAACGCGCTCGCCTTCGCGGCGTTCAACCAAGCGAGCACGCTGACGGTGTCGCTGACAGACGACGGATTCGCGGTCGCGGACGACGGTCGATTCGCCGCGGGCGACGCCGCCGACGCCGCACTCCTCTTCGAGTACGAGAGCGCGGAGCCCAGCGCCGACGCGGGTATGTCGCTGCCGAACGTCCGCGCGCTTGCCCGGGTTGAGACGTGGAACGTGGACCCCGACGTCGACTACGAAGACGGGGTCCGGTACGTCGTTCGCGGGGTTACGGTCGAGACGGACGAAACGGACGAGTCGAACGAGACGGACGAGTCGAACGAAACGGAGTGATCACGCGCCGTCGCTACTGTCGCCGTCGCTATCGCCGTCGTCGTGTTCCGGTTTCGCCTCGCCGACCCGCGTCGCGAACCCGAACCGCGGCTTGGCGTCGTCGACCTCGACGGTCACCGTCTCGCCCACGTCGGCGTCGGCGACGAACAGCGAGTACCCCTCGACGTACGCGATCCCGTCGCCCTCGTCGCCACGCTCCTCGACGGTCACCTCGATCCGGTCGCCGGCCGCGATTGGGGCGGTGTTCAGCCCCTTGGCGACGAGGTACACCTCCGAAGACGAGTCGCGGGAAGCCGGCGGCGAGACGGTCCGGAGGTACTGGAACTCCGCGCGGACGTCCTCGCGGAAGGCGTCGAGGTCCTCGCCTTGGAACACCTTTACGACGAAGTCACCGCCGGGTGCGAGCAGTTCCTCGGCCACGTCGAACGCCTGTCGCGCGAGGTGGACCGACCGGGCGTGGTCGAGGGCGTACTCGCCGGTCATGTTCGGCGCCATGTCGGAGATCACCACGTTCGCGCCGCGCTCGTCGACCGCCTCTCGGAGGTAGTGCCGGGTCCGCTCCTCGGTCATGTCGCCGCGGAGCGTCTCCACGTCGTGGTCCTCGAGGTCGTCGATGCGCTGGAGGTCGACGCCGACGACGGTCCCCGACTCGCCGACTTCCTCGGCGGCGACCTGCAGCCACCCGCCCGGCGCGGCGCCGAGGTCGACGACGGTGTCGCCGCGCTCGAAGAGGTCCGCCTCCTCGTCGAGCTGTTTCAGCTTGTAGGCCGACCGGGCGCGGTACCCCTGCTGTTTCGACTTGTTGTAGTACTCGTCCTTTCCACTCATTGCCCCATCATAGACCGTCCGGCCGTTTATCGGCGTCGTTCGCCGGTTCTGGTGTCGTCGTCCGCTGTCGGTTCGATAGGGCGGCGACCACGCAGCCGGTCAGTGTCGTGTGGATCGCTTCCCTCGCCGACTTCAAATCCGAGATCGGTATAAAAGTCCTCCAGCTTCGGGTCGAACTCGGCGGCGACGAGGGTGAGTTCGGGATCGCGCTCGGCGCACCGCACCGCTTCGGCGACGAGCGCGGAGCCGATCCCTCGGCCGCGACGCGCCCGACGAACGGCCACGGCGTCGACGTGGACCCGCCCCGCCTCGGGTCGCGTCGCGACCAGCGCGCCGACGACAGCGTTCGTCCTTCTAAACCGGGCGACGAGAGCCTCACTGGCGTCGATCGCGGTGTCGACAACTTCGGTGTCCGTCTCCAACATCGCGGCGTCGAGCACGCGGAGAATATCGAGGCGGTCGTCCGGCGAGGCCGTCTCTATCGCGATATCGTCGGGCGGGCTGTGCTCCCCGCTCACGCGCCGCCGTCCGTCGCGCCGCCTTTTATAAGCCGAAGCAGCTTCACCGACTCAGCGTCGACGATTCGATCGCCGGGGACCGGCGAGCCGTCGACCAGTGCCGACGCCTCCTGCGGGTGGTAGCCCGCCTCGCGGATGAGGTCGGCGTAGGTGGCGTCGTCGGGGAGGTCGTACTCGTCGGTCCCCTCGCCGACAACCTCGACGGCAACACGCATCGAGGAGCTACCCGTCCAGCTCCTCGCGGAGCAGCCCGTTCACGTCGCCCGGGTCGGCGCTCCCGCCCGTGGCCTGCATCACCTGCCCGACGAGGAAGTTGATCGCGCCCTCGTCGCCGTCGTGGTAGTCGGCGACCGCGTCGGGGTTGTCGTCGATGGCGGCCGCGACGGCGGCCTCGACCTCGCCGGAGTCGGCCACGCCGAGCCCCTCGCGGTCGATGACGGTCTCGGGGTCCTCGCCCGCGTCGAGCATCTCGCGGAGGACGACCTCCTCCGCGTTTTTGACTGTTAGCTCCTCGGCGGCAACTAACTCGATCAGGCGCGTGAACTCGTCGAGCCGGTCTTCCACGTCCGTAATTTCCATCTCGCGGTAGTTGAGCTCGCCGAGGAGATTGTCCGCGACCCACGTCGCGGCGAGATCCGGGTCGAACGACTCGGCCACGTCCTCGAAGAAGTCGGCGACCGCCTTCGTCGAGGTGAGCTTCGAGGCCGACTCGCGGTCGAGCCCGTACTCCTCGCGGAAGCGCTCGCGGCGGGCGTCGGGTAGCTCCGGGATCGGGATCTGTTCTTTCCAGTCCGACACCTCCAGCGCCGGGAGGTCAGCCTCTCGGAAGTAGCGGTAGTCCTTTTCGGCCTCCTTCGAGCGCATGGAGACGGTGACGCCGCGCCCCTCGTCCCAGTGACGGGTCTCCTGTTCGATCTCGCGGCCGCGCCGGAGCACGTTCTCCTGTCGAGTGACCTCGTACGCGAGCGCCTGCTCGGCGCCCTTGTGACTGGAGATGTTCTTCACTTCGGCGCGGTTCACGTCCGCGAGGGCCTCGTCGGTGATCGTCCCGTCGTCGGCCACGTCGCTTTCGGGGACTAAGGAGACGTTGGCGTCCACGCGCAGGCTCCCGTCGCGGGTGGGATCGAAGACGCCGAGGTATTCCAACACCTCTTCCAGCTTCGCGAGGAAGGCCCGCGTCTCCGCCGGCGACCGGAAGTCCGGCTCCGTGACGATCTCCATCAGGGGCGTCCCGGCGCGGTTGTAGTTCACGAGGGTGTGGGTGGCAGTCTCGATCGAGCCACCGGCGTGCTGGAGGCTCCCCGGGTCCTCCTCTAGGTGCGCGCGGGTGATCCCGATGGTTCGGGGGTCGCTGTCGACGCGGACCTCCAGCGCTCCGGACTGGCAGATCGGGGCGTCGTACTGGGTGAGCTGGAAGTTCTTCGGCAGGTCGGGGTAGTAGTAGTTCTTCCGGTGGAACGTGGTCGTCTCGGGGATGTCGGCGTCGATCGCCTTGCCGATCTTCACGGCGGCCTCGACGGCGCCCTCGTTGAGGACCGGCAGCGCGCCCGGCAGCCCGAGGCAGGTCGGGCACGTGCGCGTGTTCGGCTCCTCGTCCTCTTCCGGCTCCGTCGAGCAGCCGCAGAAGATCTTCGTGTCGGTCTCGAGCTGGACGTGGACCTCCAGCCCGATCACGACCGTCCGCTCCTCCGTCGCGGCCTGAGTACTCATTACCGACCCGTTGCGGGCGGGTCACCTAAATCGTGTCGGGACCGATACGATGCGGATTTGTGTCGAACTGGCGCGGATTCGAGAATTCCTCTTCGTGCTTCTCTGCTGCTCGTTGGTACCATCGGTGACGCTGCGAACATCTTCAACGCCCCAGCCGCTCGTTTATAAATAGTTGATCGCAGATCGACGGCCAACACCGCCAAAGCCCCAGCCGGGAGGGCGGCGCACACTCGCTGCGCGCCTCACTCGGTCGCTGACGCTCCCTCGTTGCGGTGCTTGCGTCGTCTGCGCCGCCCTCCCGGCTGCCCCTTTGAGTCCCACCCCGCACAGCACTGCCCCGCACCTCACACCTCCCCAGCCTCGCCGCGACGGCGTTTATAAACGCCGTCGCGGGCTCCCTCGCGCGGGCTGCTCGCGGGCCGAGGGCCCGCTCGCAGGCGCACGCCACCGCACTACTTCGGGATTACTCTCGTTCCGGAACCGACAGTTATGGCGTCGTGCTCGTCACGGTCGATTCCTCTCTGGGACCGTTGCTAAACCCTTATGAGCGCGCGGGTGGGAGGAACGGCCGTATGAGCGATCTCCCGGACGACTTCGACTGTACCCTCACCAACTGGGAGTACATCTACGGGCTCTGCCGTAACGTCTCGAACGAGGTGAAACGCGCCGACTTCGAGCCGGACGTGGTCGTCGCGCTGGCCCGCGGCGGCTGGTTCGCGGGGCGGTGCATCTGTGACTTCCTCGGGCTCAACGACCTCACGAGCCTGAAGATGGAACACTACGTCGGCGCCGCCGAGAAGAGCGACGAGCCCCAGATCCGCTACCCGATGCCGGAGGGAAGCGTCGAGGGCAAAGACGTCCTGATCATCGACGACATCGCGGACACCGGCGGCTCGATCCGCCGCGCCGAGGAGTACGTCGAGGAGCGCGACGCCGCCGAGATCCGAACCGCCACGCTCCAACTGCTCGGCACCTCCGAGTTCCAGCCCGACTTTGTCGGCGAGCGACTCGAACAGTGGACGTGGGTCGTCTACCCGTGGAACTTCCTCGAAGACATGATCGACCTCACCGAGGGCGCGATGGAGCGGGCCGATCAGGCCGTTTTCGACCGAGGGGATGTCCGTCACTACCTCGAAAAGTACCACGGCATCGGCCGCATCGAGATGGAGGTCGCCCAGGCCGGTCGCCTCGACGAGGTGCTCGACGAGATGGTCCGCCGCGACGTCGCCGACCGCGCCGGCGAGGACGCCTGGGCGCTCGCCGAGTAGCGATTCGGAATGCCCGCAGACGACGGTTCGGACCCGAACGACCCCGCTGCCCCCGCCATCGACGCCCCCGCCATCGACGCCCTGCTCGACGCCTACGCCCTGAAAGACGAGCGGCGCACGGGCTGGCAGCTCCGCGGCGTCGACGCCCCCGAGACGGTCGCCGCGCACACGTGGGGCGTCGCGTACCTCGTGTTGGCCCTCGGCGACCGGTTCCGCGGGGACCTCCCCGGCCTCGACCTCGACCGCGCGCTTCGGCTCGCCGTGGTTCACGACGTCGCTGAGGCCGAGACCGGGGACGTGGCGACACGCGCCGATTCGACCGCGGAGACCGTCGATTCGGACGCCAAGGAAGCCGCCGAGCGCGAGGCGATGGCGGACCTCTCCGAGCCGCTCCCCGACCGGCTCCGCGACGCGTGGGAGGCGTACGAGGCCCGCGAGTCGCCGGAAGCGGTCCTCGTCAAGGAGTGCGACCTGCTCGACGTCTGCCTGCAGGCGGTGATCTACGAGCGCGACGGCCGGTACGACCCGGCCGTCGGCGACCCGGACGCGTTCCGAGAGTACGACGACCTCGACGAGTTCTTCGCGACGACCGAACCCCGCCTGCGGACCGAGATTGGACGGGAACTGTTCGCTCGACTCTGCGAGCGGTACCGGGCGGCTCGCGACGGGACGTAAGCGCTCACCGCGACGGGACGTGAACGCTCAGTCCGACGCCCGCCAGGCAGCCGCGGCGGCGTCGATCACCTCCAGCGCGTCTCGGCTGCCGTCCGCCTCCCCCTTCTCGAACTCCTCCTCGCTCTGACCCATCTGGTTGGTCACGTGCGCGAAGCAGACGACCGGCCGCGCTCTGGCGTCCGCGAACGCGTACAGCGCCGCCGCCTCCATCTCCACCGCGAGGATCCCCTCCGATCGCGCGCGTTCTATCGCGGTCTCCGTCTCCCGAAAGGGTGCGTCGGTCGTCCACGTCGCGCCCGGGTACACCGGCCGCGACACCGATATGCACGCCCGCTCGACCGCCGCGCGGAGGTCGGGATCGAGGGCCGCGTACCGACCCGCCGACCGGTAGTGATGGCTCGTCCCCTCGTCCCGGAGCGCGCGCTCCACGAGCACGAAGTAGGGTGGGTCGTCCTTCGGGACGATCCGGCCCGAGGAGGTGACGCTGACGAGGAACTCGCAGCCGGCGGCGAACAGCTGCTCCGCGACGAGGACCGCGAACGACGCTCCGACCGCACAGCCCACGATCCCGAACTCCTCGCCGTCCCGTTCGAACCGATACAGGTCGGTGTGGTAGCCGGGCCACGAGTCGTCTCTCTCCGCTTCTCCGGTGGCCGTCAGGTGGCGGACGATGTCCCCGTCCGGGTCGAGCACGCAGACCTCCGGGACCGGGCGCTCCGGGAGGTCCTTCTGTCGTCGGGCGTTCCGTAGGAGGGACTCCGGCTCGAAGACGGACGGTTCGTCGAACGCCTTCGCCTCGCCGAGCGGAGACGCGTCCGAGTGGGACGGGTCGGTCATGCGCCGGTGTTCGCGGAACCGACGAAAGGGCGTTGCGGTCAGTCGGCCGGCTCGCCGACGACCGCCGCGATCGCCGCAGTCGACGGGTCGCTGCTCTCGAACACCTCCTCGCCGGAGATCCCCAGAAAGTACTCCCGCTCGCCGTCGACGCGGTCCAGGATCCGCTCCGTAAGGGCCGCCGAGTCACGGTGGACCATACGCCGGAAGTACGAGCCCTCCCGCCGCAGGTTCGAGCGAACGTACTCGGAGCGCGTGTTCAACACGAGCGCGACGAGGGTCTCGTCCGATGCGAGGACCCGAGTCGCCTCGCTCAGCGCCGCCTCGGCGTCGCGGACGAACGGCCCGCCGACCCGGTCCCGCGCCGTCCGGACCATCGCCGCCTCGCGGTCCATGACGGCGGTCCCGAACTCGCTGTCGCAGAACCGGACGAAGCTCTCGACGTCGCTCACGGCGCGGCCCGTGCCGTCTCCTCCACCTCCAGCGGGTCTGCCGTCGACGTCGCGGTGACCAGCCGCAGGTACTGCCCCGCGTTCGTGAGCAGCTTGTTCTCCGCCTTCCGGAGGTGTTCCTCGTACGTGGAGCGAGCGACGGCCGTCAGGTCCGCGAGCTCCCGTATCGAGGTCTTCCGCGGCTGGGTGTAGTAGCCGCACTCGAGCGCCAACTGGAGCGCCGCCAGCTGTCGGTCGGTGATGTCCTCGAACAGCTGGTTCGCCGGCGCCAGCATGCTGTGCGGGACCTGCGCCTCCGAGATCGAGGTCTTCGAGAGCAGCTCGATCTCCCTGTCGGACCGCAGGTCCCCGAGTAGCGCCCGCACGTCGTCGGCGTCGAACGCGACCACCGTGTAGTGCTCCCAGCCCTGCCGATAGATCGTCGGCGCCTGATACAGGCAGTTGTGTCGCTCGAACCGGTCGACGACGGACTGTTCGAGCGAACAGAGACAGGACTGCGTGACGACGTGGTACCCGCCGTCGCCCTCCGACTCGTGGAGGACGGTTCCGATCCGCTCGATGTCCTCGAGCAGCTCGTCCGTCGGCGTCGTCTCCGTCGTGATCTCGAGCACCTGACAGTCGCTCAGGGGCCACTCGCGTATCGTGAGGTCCGGGTGCCGCTCCGAGATCTCTCGGTACGGGCACTCGTGTTTGACCCTGATCGAGGCCTCGTACAGACTCATACGGGGGATTTGGAACTGTCGCTGATTAAGGATACCGGTCATGTCCGGCAAAGACCGTATGCCCCTACGTCCGTTATCCCGGAGTACGATGCAGGAGCTATCGCCGGACGCGCTCAGCGAACAGCTGCGAAACGACGACGCGGGACCCCTCGTCCTCGACATCCGCCACGAAGCGGAGTTCGAGGAGTGGCACATCCCGGGCAGCGTCAACGTCGACGTGTACGACGAGCTGACCGGAGACCCCGAACGCGCCAAGCCGGCGCTCTCCGACCTCCCCCGTGAGTCGCGGATCGTCACCGTCTGCGCCGAGGGCGTCGTCTCGCAGACCGCGACGGACGTCCTCCGCGAGCTGGGCTACGACGCGGTGACGCTCACCGATGGGATGAGCGGGTGGAGCCGCGTCCACCGGCACGCCGAGCTACCCGTCGACCTCGACGACACGCTCGTTCAGGTCGCGCGCCCGGGCAAGGGCTGTCTCTCGCACGTCCTCGTCTCGGACGGCGAGGCCGCCGTCTTCGACCCGTCGCACTACCTCGACGAGTACGAGGCGGTCCTCGACGAGTACGACGCCGATCTCGTCGGCGTCTTCGACACGCACGCCCACGCCGACCACGTCTCCGGCGCCGCGGCGCTCGCCGACCGTCACGGCGTCCCCTACTCCCTCCACCCGAAGGACGCGCTCGCGCTCGACGCGACGCCGATCGAGGACGGCGAGGTCGTTGCCGTCGGCGGTCTCGACGTCGAGGTCGTCCACACGCCCGGACACAGCGAGGGGAGCGTCTCGTTCGATGTCGGCGGCGCGGCGCTGCTCACCGGCGACACCCTCTTCCACGAGAGCGTCGGCCGCGTCGAACTCGGCGTCGAGGCCGGCATCGAGGACGCCGACGTCGAAGGGAATGCGGCGACGCTCTACGAGAGCCTTCAACGGCTGCTGCGTAGGCCGGACGATGCGCTTGTACTGCCGGCACACGACCCCGGCTCGCCCGAACCGCCGGTGACCACGACCCTCGCGGAAGTCAAAGACCGGAACGACGACCTCGGCCGCGACCGCGAGACGTTTGTCGAGGAGCTCGCGTCGGACATCCCGGACCACCCGCCGAACTTCGAGCGCGTCAAGCGCACGAACGTGGGGCAAGAGTCGGTTCCGGCGGACGAGCTGGCCGAACTGGAACTCGGTCCCAACAACTGCGCGGCCGAGTGACCGATGAGCACGGCAACTGACGTCAAACAGGGGATCCGCGAACACCGCTGGCAGTTCTCGCTGCACGTCCTGCTCGTCTTCGCCACCGGGCTGACCATCGGGTCCGAGCGGACCGTCGTCCCCGCGCTCGGGGAGGAGGTCCTCGGCGTCGAGTCGTTCCTCGTGATCGGCTCGTTCGTCGTCTCCTTCGGGGTCGTGAAGTCGATCCTCAACCTCTACGCCGGCAAGTGGGGCGAGGAGTACGGCCGCAAGCCCGTGCTCGTCGCTGGGTGGGTCACGGCGCTCCCGCTGCCGGTCATCCTCATCTTCGCCCCGAGCTGGGGCTGGATCACCGTCGGGAACCTCCTGCTGGGGATCAACCAGGCGCTGACGTGGAGCATGGCGATCAACGCCAAGATCGACCTCGCGAGCCCCGAACAGCGTGGTCTCGCGGTCGGCATCGATGAGTCGTTCGGCTACACCGGCGTGGCCGTCGGCGCCTGGGTCACCGGCGTCATCGCCAGCCAGTGGAGCCTCCGACCGGAGCCGTTCTACTTCCTCGCCGTCGTCGTGGTGCTGGCGTTCCTCATTTCGGTCTTCCTGATCAAAGAGACCGTCCAGTACGCGGAGGCCGAGGGCGACGACGACGCTCGCGACGCGAACCTCCCGTTCAAGGAAGTGGTAAAGCGGGCGACCTACGGCGACCGGACGCTGTTCGCGGCGGCGCAGGCCGGTCACGTCGAGAACTTCGTCGACACGCTGTTCTGGATCGCCGTCCCGCTCTACCTGCTCGGACAGGGGCTCGACATCGCCGCGGTCGGGGCCGTGGTCGGCGTCCACAGCGCGATGTACTTCCTCCAGATCGGCACCGGCGGCCTCGCGGACCGGATCGGCCGACGGCCGCCGGTCATCGCCGGGATGTTCCTGGCCGGCGCGGGCGTGCTCGGGATGGTCCTCGTTGAGGGGTACCTCCCGTGGGCCGTTTTGGCCGGCGTCTCCGGGCTGGGGATGGCGCTGCTGTACCCGAACCTGATGACGGTGCCGAGCGACGCGGCCCACCCGACTTGGCGGTCGGCCGGGATGGGCGTCTACCGGATGTGGCGCGACTCGGGCTACGCCGTCGGCGCGGTCCTGATCGGCCTCTCGATGGAGTTCGTCAACGCCGAGGCCGCGTTCTACCTGACCGCCGTCCTGATGTTCCTCTCCGGCGCGATCGTGTACGTCTGGATGGAGGAGACGCATCCCGAGTTCGGGACCCACGAGCCGCCCGCTCCCGCACCCGAGTCGCCGCCCGAACCGACCGCACAGGACTAGCCGCCGGCTGGCGTCTCGGCGACGCGTCCTTTCGTGACCGCCGATCGGTTCGACATTCGTCGAACCTCAAAAACGACGAATGTAGGTCCTCTCCCGGCCGATTAGCGTCGAAAGATAGCAAGAACGTTAACGGACGAGTTCGTTTCGATGAGTGAGAGCTTTCACCACGCATGTCCGAGAACACTGATCTGATCATCGTCGGCGGGGGAATCAGCGGCGCGTCGCTTCTGTACACGGTGGCGAAGTTCACCGACATCGACGACGTGAGGCTGATAGAGAAGGAGCGGGAGATCGCCGCAATCAACTCCGATCGGACGAACAACTCCCAGACGCTGCACTTCGGCGACATCGAGACGAACTACACCCTCGAAAAGGCCGAGGAGGTCAAGGAGGGCGCGGAGCTGCTCGCGGGCTACCTCGAGGGGACCGACCCGGACCGCGAGATGCACAGCAAGCGCAGCAAGATGGTGCTCGGCGTCGGCGACGAGGAGGTCGCCAAGCTTGAGGAGCGCTACCGCGAGAACGGGTTCGGTGACCTCTACCCGAAGCTGCGCGAGATCGGCCGCGAGGAGATCGAGGAGTTAGAGCCGAAGGTCGTCGAGGGCCGCGAGCCGGGCACGGAGCTCAAGGCGCTTCAGACGCCGGACGGCTACGTCGTCGACTACGGCGCGGTCGCGAAGTCGTTCGTCGACGCCGCCCGCGAGGAGGAGGGCGTCGGCGTCCACCTCGGCACCGCGGTCGAGAACGTCGACGATGGCCGGGACGGCTTCACCGTTGAGACCGACGACGGCGACTTCGAGGCCGACGCGGTCGTCGTCGCCGCCGGCTCCCACAGCCTCCAGTTCGCGAAGGAGATGGGGTACGGCGAGCACATGTCGCTGCTCCCGGTCGCGGGGAGTTTCTTCCTCGCCCCCGATCTGCTGAACGGGAAGGTGTACACGCTGCAGATGAAGAAGCTCCCGTTTGCCGCGGTCCACGGGGACGCCGACGTCCACGACGACGGGGTCACCCGCTTCGGGCCCACCGCGAAGCTCGTCCCGGCGCTCGAACGCGGTCGGCTCTCGACCGTGAGCGACTTCGCCGACGTGTTCGGCTTCTCGCCCGCCTCGGTTCTGAGCTACGTCAACATCCTCTCGGACCGGATCCTCTTCCCCTACGTCGTGCGCAACCTCGTGTACGACATCCCCGAGGTCGGGAAACGCGCGTTCCTGCCGGACGTCCAGAAGGTCGTGCCGAGCGTCGATATCGACGACATCGAGCGCGCGAAGGGGTACGGCGGCGTGCGCCCCCAGATCGTCAACACGGAGACCAAGGAGCTCGACATGGGCGAAGCGAAGATCACCGGTGACGGGGTCCTGTTCAACATCACGCCCTCGCCGGGCGCCTCGACCGCGCTGAAGAACGCGATGACGGACGTCCAGACCGTCCTCGACTTCTTCGACGCGGACCACGAGTTCGACGAGGCGGCGTTCCGCGAGGCGACGATCGAGAACTTCCCGCGGGTCGACGACGAGGGTGGCGACGTCGAGGCCGAGGCGGGCGACTCCGACGACCGCGTCCCCGCCGAAGCCGACGACTGATCCGGTCGGGTCGACGCGCGCCGCGGGGAACCATCCGGATCGCCGCTCGGTACGGCTCGCTGCCGAGCGCGACGCCGCTATCCGATTTGAGTCGGTTGTGACCGGCTAAAATCGGCCCAAATCGCGCCAAAATCGGCTGCAGGGCCTTCGCCCCTTTTATCCACTCACCCGCGACGACGAGTCGCAATGTTCGAAGCAGATCCGCTCACGACGGCAACGCTCGCAACCGACGCGGCTCAGGTGGCTTTACAGGCCGGTCCGCCGGCGGACGCCGCCTCGCAGGCCCCCGCGTTCGTGCAACAGATCCTCTCCGAGATCGGCTCCACGGCCGGTAACGCGGCGGGCGGGATCGGCGAGACGATCAGCGGCATGACTCCCGGCGGAAGCGAGGCGGCTGCGGGCGCAAGCGACGCCGCGAACGGCGCCGCGGGGAATGCCCCCGGCCGATAACGGTCGCATTTCGACCGACATCCATCGTCTTATAAATGACACCGCTCGCTGACTCGTTTTCACGCCCGCGTCTCTTCGCCGACCTCCCGCTCGAACGCCTCCCGGAGCACCCGGATCGCCCGCCGCTTCGTCCCGTCGGGGACGAACACGAAGGGGATCGGCACGTCGAACGCGCGGTCGCCGTACAGCCCCCAGTCGCCGACGGATCGCGTTGTTCCGCCGTACGCGATGGGGATGTCCTCCAGCTCGTCGGGGTCGTAGGCGGGGACGTACGACCGGTCGATCCACACCTCGTGGACCGGCACGTCGAGGGCGTCGGCGAGGAGCCGCTCCAAGCGGTCATCGCCGTCGGTGAGCCACGCCGTGAACTCGTCGAGGTCTGGCCCGCCTTCCGTGCCGGCGAGGTCGCTTCCCACCCGGTCGGCCAGCGCGATCCGGTGTTTCCAACAGGTGGCCGGGAAGCGCCGCCCGCGGAAGCGGTCGTACATCGACGCCAGCGTCGAGTCGGGGTTCTCGCGGGCGGCGACCCGGAGGCGTTCGAGCACGGTGTTGTCGTCGAGTTCGCGGTCTAAGATCCCGTCGACGGTCACCGAGCTCTCGCCGGTCTCGGCCTCGTACTCGCCGAGCATCGCCTGCAGGAGCCGGTTGGCGTACACCGACTTGTGATGTTGGGTGACCCACATGTACAGCGCGATCCGCCCTTCGAGGTAGTTGCCGATGGTCGACAGCGCCTTTTCGGTGAGTGCCAGCCCCTCCTCGGGATGGGCGGTGTAGGCGTCGACCATGCGCTCGACGTCGAAGCTCAACACGCCCGCGCCGGTCATGTAGTTGTCTCGGGTGATGTAGTCGAGCCGGTCCACGTCGATGGGCGAGTGGAGCAGCTGCGCGCCGACCCCGTACTGCCACGGCTCGCCGCGCTCGTACGCGAGGCTGTAGCCGAGCACGTACGCGCACACCTCGAAGGGGTCCACGTCGAACGCGCGGAGCGCGTCGCCGTACTCCTCGACGATGATCACGCAGCCGAGCAGTTCGTGCGGACTCGCGGATCGGAGCGGAGCACCGCCGACGCCGGCCGAATCGAAGGCGTCGACCAGACCGGTCTCCGTGACGCGCTCTCGGAGCGTCCCCTCGTCGAGGAATCCCTCTGAGAGGTGCGAGAAGGGCGGGTGGCCGACGTCGTGGAGCAGACAGGCGCACTCCAGCGTGCGCTGGATCTCCTCTAACTCGTCGGTCGTCGCGCCCCGCGTGACGTACGACTGCCGACGGAGGTTCTCGAAGACGGTCCGGCCGAGGTGGTAGACGCCGAGCGAGTGCTCGAAGCGGGTGTGGTTCGCGCCCGGATACACGAGGTGCGTCGCCGAGAGCTGGCGGACGTACCGCAGCCGCTGGAACGGCCGGGTGTCGACGACGCCCTCGACGAGCGCGTCCGGCAGCTCGACGTAGCCGTGGACGGGGTCTTTGATCTGGGTGGTGGCCATCGATTATGAACACGACACGGCCCCGTGACGTGCCTTTTTCGGTCCGACACCGGACGCCGATTGTGTTTTCGATCCGACGCCGGGCGCCTCGCCGTTTTCTCTCGAACCGCGTGCTTCCGTCCTTATATATACCGAGCGCGGCGATCCCCACACATGGTATCGGACGCCGCCGACGGACCGGGCGACCGGACGGACGCCGCCGACGGGACCGACTCGCCGATCGTCGACCGGTGGCTCGCGCTCGATCGCGGCTGGCAGGCGCTCGCGCTCGGGCTGGGGGTCGTCGCCGCCCACGCCGCGGGACAGGCAGTGGGCCTCTTCTGATGGGCGTCCTCGCCGCCGCTCGGCCGTACCTCCCCGGGCTCGCGCTGCTCGCCGCCGGCGCGCTCCTCTCGCACTTCGTCGCCGGCGCGGTCGACGGGCTCCAGCCGCTCGTCGTCGCGGTCGGACTCGGTGCGCTCCTCGGCAACACCGTGGGAACGCCGGACGTGGCGGAGCCCGGCGTCGGCGTCGACAAGCTCTTCTTGGAGACCGGGATCGTCTTGCTCGGCGCGGCGGTCGTCGTCGAGGAGTTCCTCGCTGCGGGACCGACCGTCCTCGGACTCGTGGTCGTCGCCGTCGGCGGGGGGCTCCTGCTCGCGGAGGCGATCGCCCGGCTCCTCTTCCGGCTCGACGGGACGACGCCCTCGCTTTTGGCCGCCGGCGCGAGCATCTGCGGCGTCTCCGCGGTCGTCGCGATCGGCCGCGTCCTCGACGCGCGCGGGTCGGCGATCACGTTCGCGGCGGCGACGGTCCTCCTGTTCGACGCCGTCACGCTCGTCGCGTTCCCGATCGCGGGCGAGTGGCTCGGGCTCACCGGCCGCCAGTTCGGCGTCTGGGCCGGCGTGAGCATGTTCTCGACCGGCCCGGTCGCGGCCGCGGGGTTCGCGCACTCGCCGGAGGCGGGCCAGTGGGCGACTGTGACGAAGCTCGCGCGCAACTCCCTTTTAGGGGGCGTCGCCGTCGCCTACTCGCTCGCGTACACCGCGCGGTCGGCGACGGAGCCCGGCGTGCGCCGGCTGTGGGCGGAGTTCCCGAAGTTCCTGCTCGGCTTTCTCGTGGTCGCCGCGCTCGCGAACAGCGGGCTCCTCTCGCCGGCCGCGCTGGAGTCGATCGGGCGCGTGTCGGACGCGCTCTTCACGCTCGCGTTCGTCGGCCTCGGCTTCTCGATCCGGCTCCGCGAGATGCGCGAGGTCGGCGGCGCCGCCGTCGGCGCCGTCCTCGTCCACTTACTCGTCGTGAGCGCGCTCGCGCTGGCGGCGGTTCGGTGGCTGCTGTAGCCCTTTTTCAGTCTGTATAAGTAGCGGGCGGGCGCACTCCGAGTATGAGCACTATCGGCTTTATCGGCGGCAGCGGCATCTACGAGGCGCTGCCCCTCAACGACGTGCGCGAGGTCGAGTACGACACGCCCTACGGCGAGCCCAGCGACGCGATCACGATCGGCGAGTTCGGAGACACGGGCAGAGAGGTCGCCTTCCTCCCACGCCACGGCTCGAACCACGGCGTCTCGCCCACCGACCTCCCGTACCGCGCGAACATGTACGCCTTGAAACAGGCCGGCGTCACCCACATTTTCGCGTCGAACGCGGTCGGGAGTCTCAAGGAAGCGCTGGAGCCGGGCACGCTCGTCGTCCCCGACCAGATCTACGACCGGACGAAGCATCGCGACCTCTCCTTTTACGGCGACGGCGTCGTCGTCCACCAGCCGTTCGCGGACCCGTACAGCCCCGAGCTGGTCGATCACCTCACCGAGGCCGCGGAGTCGGCCGTGGGCGGCAACGGCGACGACGGCAACGACACGACCGTGGTGAAGGGCGGCACCTACGTCTGTATCGAGGGGCCGCAGTACTCGACGCGCGCGGAGTCGGAGTTTTATAAGGCGCAGGGGTGGGACCTGGTCGGCATGACCGCGATCCCGGAGGCCAAGCTCGCCCGCGAGGCCGAGATCGCGTACGCGACGATCGCCGGCGTCACCGACTACGACGTGTGGAAGGAAGACAGCGAGGTGACGCTCGCGGAGGTCCTCGAAAACGCCGAGCAGAACCAGAAAGCGATCAAGGCCGCCGTCGAGGAGGCCGTTCGGACGCTTCCCGACGAGTTCGAGTGCGACGCCCACACCGCGCTCGACGGCACCGTCAACACCCCCACCGAGGCGATCCCGGAGGACACCCGCGAGCGCGTCCAGCCGCTGCTCGGCGATTACTTATAAACGCGCTCGCCTGCTCGACCCGACTCAGACCATGTCGCCGCGCACCGACGCGCCCTCCTGTTCGGCCCGCTGTCGTTTGAGCACGTCTGCGGCCTCGTTCGCTACTCCCTCGTCGGCGCCGAGCATCCCGAGCGCGGCGGGTAGCGTCGGCATCGCCAGGGAGGCCTCGCGCAGCCGATCGAACGCCTCCTCGTCGCGGGTGCCGTCGACCCACAGACAGACCCCGCGGGGGTCGAGCACCTCCTCGTAGGCGTCGCGGGCGAGCGCCCCCTTCAGACGCTGGCGCACGTTGTCCTCGAAGCTCGCGTTACACACTTCGAGGTGGATCGGCTCGCTGTCGCCGGACTGCGTCCGGCTGTCACCGGGCGAAGCCCGGTTGCCCGAGGGACTCTGTCCCTCGCTGTCGGCCACGAGCTCGGCCGCGAGGCACTTGTGGGGAGCCGCGTACCCGTTGTCGCTCGTGCGGACGCGGTCCGGGTGCGCCTCGGCCCACTCGGCGCGGACAGAGGTGCCGACGCCCTTGACGCCGTACTCGGCCGCGAAGTCGGCGGCCGCCTCGCGATCGCCGCCCATGATAACGTCCTTGGTGAGGTACACGTCGAGCCGTTCGACCGGGTCGAGCCCGAGCGCCACGTCGCCGAAGGCCCACACCTCGCGGACGGGGACCGGCATGGTCTCGCGTTCGACGCGGTCGACGAGGGTCTCCAGCCGGTCGACGGCCTGCTCGCGGTCCATTACGAGACAGTAGGCGCGTCGCGGGCAAACCGGTTTCGCTCGGGGCCCGGGGGTTACAAGAGGAACGACCGCAGCCCGTTGAGCGACCGGGCGTTAAGCACGTCGGTGGTTTCGGCCCACCCCCGACGGGCGGTGCGGATCCCGTACGTGGCGTTGTCCAGCTCACGGGGCGAGTGCGCGTCCGTGTTCACGGCGATCGTCGCGCCCGCCTCGACCGCCGCACGGACGAACTCGCCGTCGGCGTCGAGGCGCGCGGGATTCGCGTTCACTTCGATCGCGGTGTCGGCGTCGGCCGCCGCCGTGACGATCGCCTCGACGTCCGGTTCGAGTCCCGGTCGTTCGTTTATCAGGCGGCCAGTGGGGTGGCCGAGAACGTCGACGTGCGGGTGTTTGGCGGCTCGGACCAATCGCTCGGTGGCGGCCTCGGCGTCCTGTCCGAGCGCCGAGTGAGGCGACGCGACGACCAAGTCGAGAGCGGCGAGCGTCTCGTCGGCGGTTGAGAGGTCGCCATCGGCGTCGACGTTCGCCTCGATCCCGTGGAGGATCGGGATGTCGACGCTCTCGGCCGCCTCGGCGACCGCCGCGGCCTGCGACTCGATCGCGTCCTCGTCGAGACCGACGCCACCGACCATCCCCGGTCCGGTCGCGTGGTCGGTGACGACGTGGTAGTCGTACCCCCGTTCGGCGGCGGCCCTCGCCATCTCGACGATCGAGAACCCCCCGTCCGACCAGTCGGTGTGCGTGTGGAGGTCTCCACGGAGGGCGGTCGGCTCGACGAGGAGCGGGAGTCGCCCCCCGGCGGCCGCCTCGACCTCGCCGTTGTCCTCCCGGAGCTCGGGCGGAACCGGCTCCATGTCGAGCGCCTCGTAGACGCCGTCCTCGGTCGCGCCGGCGACGCGCTCGCCGACGCGTTGGCCGTCGGCGTCCGCCCCGTCGTCGCCTGCGGCGTCCGAGTCGTCGATATCGCTCACGTCGAACAGGCCGTACTCGTTGAGCTTCAGACCGCGGTCGATCGCGCGGTTGCGCACCGCGACGTTGTGAGCGCGCGAGCCGGTGAAGTACTGAAGCGCGGCGCCGAACTCCTCGTCGTCGACGATCCGGAGGTCGACCCGGGTGCCGCTCGCGCGGACGCTCGCCTTCCCGGTGCCGGCCTCGATCGTCGCGTCGGCCTCGGGCCAGTCGGTGAACGCCTCGACGATGGGATCGCGCGCGTCGCTGGCGACGAGCAGGTCGATGTCGCCGATGGTGTCCTTCCAGCGTCGGATCGAGCCGCACACCTCGACCGACGCGACCGCGTCGAGGTCGTCGAGGTACGACAGCGCGGCGTCCGCGACCGGGCGGGCGTCGCCGAGCCGAGTGCGTTTGCGGGCCTCGCGCGCGAACGGGATGTTGTCGAGGATGTTCTCCTCTGTCGTCGCTCCGAAGCCGGAGACCTCTTGGATCTCACCTGCCTCGGCTGCCGCTTCGAGTTCGTCGAGCGTGGTGATTCCGAGCGCCTCGTAGAGGCTCCCGACCGTTTTCGGGCCGACGCCCTCGACCGCGGTCAGCGCCCCGATGTCGGCGGGCAGCTCCGAGCGGAGCGCCTCCAGCTCTTCGATCTCGCCGGTCTCGAAGTACTCGACGACCTTCGACGCGATGGCGTCGCCGACGCGGTCGATCTCGGCGACGGCGTCCTCGCCTTCCCCCGCGAGGTTCTCGATCGGCCCGGTGTGTTCGCGGACGTTCTCCGCGGCGCGGCGGTAGGCGGTCGGCTTGTACTCGACGCCGGTGGCTTCGAGCCGGTCGGCGAACTCCTCTAAGAGACCGGCGATCTCGTCGTTGCGGCTCATTGCGTGGGTGTTCGGTCGGACGGTACTAATAAGTGAGAGCGATCGAGACGCGCCGGTTGGTCGTTTATAAACGGTTGACAGCGGATTGACAACGAACTCCGCCAAAGCCCCAGCCGTTCAGTTATAAACGGTTGACAGCGGATCGACAACGAACTCCGCCAAAGCCCCAGCCGCGACGACTCGCGCGGCTCGGTGCGCTCCTTGACCGCTCGCTCACTTCGTTCGCGGTCTGCGGTGCTTCCATCGCCGAGCTTCGCCCTCGCGGCTGCCCCTTTGAGTCCCACCCGCACCGCAACCGCAGCCTCACGCCTCCCCAGCCTCGTCTGTCGTCCTCCGCGTTGCTCCGGACGACCGACTCCCTCGCGCGTGCGGTTCGTGGCCTATCGGCCACTCACCGGCACGCGCCGACCGCAGTACGCCTTATAAATGGCAGTCGCAATCGCCCCGTCTGATTGCGATCGACCGGTAAGCCGCGTGTTCGATCTCTTGATAGCGGCGGTGTGAGGACCGTCCGCGGATTCGGGAGTTTTTAACCCGGTCGGGGCCCCTCTCCCGACATGATCCTGTCGGACGCGGACATCCTCGACCGCCTCGCGGAGGGGGACCTCGTGGTCGAGCCCATCGACGACGTCGACCAGCAGGTCCAGCCCGCGAGCGTCGACCTGCGGCTCGGCGAGCGCTTCCTGGAGTTCCAGCGCACGAACATCCCCTGTATCCACCCGACCGAGGCCGACGAGGTCGGCGACTACGTCACGGAGACGCACGTCCCCGAGGGCGAGGAGTTCATCCTCCACCCGGGCGACTTCGTGCTCGGGACCACGACTGAGCGCGTCGAGATCCCGCCGGACCTGCTCGCGACCGTACAGGGCCGGTCGTCGCTCGGGCGGCTCGCGATCGTCATCCACGCGACCGCGGGGATCGTGGATCCGGGGTATAAAGGGCAGATCACGCTCGAGCTGTCGAACCTCGGCACCGCGCCCGTCGCGCTCACGCCCGGGATGCGCGTCTCACAGCTCATCTTCACGGAGCTCAAGTCGCCCGCGAATCGGCCGTACGGCGTCGAGCGCGGCTCGAAGTACCAGGACCAGGACGGCCCGCAGGCCTCCCGTATTGGCGCCGATCCGGAGTTCGGCGCCGACGGAGACGAAGAGACGGAGGGCGAAACCGCCACGGAGGGCGAAACCGCCACGGAGGGCGACACGTGAAGTTCATCGAAGAGGTCGTCGTCGACGAGTTCCTCCCGACCGTCCGCTCGATGCTGGCGGAGGACCTCCGCGATCGCGGCTTCACCCAGCGCGAGGTCGCCGACGCGCTCGGCATTTCCCAGTCGGCCGTCTCGAAGTACGCCCACGGCGACGTGGCCCGCCACGACCGGATCGTCGCAGACGAACGCGTGCGCGAACTCGTCGAGCGCGTGGGCGAGGGGCTCGCTGCGGGGGAGATGACGCCGGTCGCCGCACTCGTCGAGATCGAGGTGCTGATCCGGCGGCTGGAGGAGGGCGACCTCCTCGCGGAGCTCCACGAGGAGGCGATGCCCGCGCTCGCCGACGCCGAGGTGGAGTTCGTCGTCCACGACCCGGACAGCGGGCTTCGCGAGCGCGAGCGCGTCCTCTCGTCGGTTCGGCGCGGGCTCCAGACCCTGACGAACGCCTCCGGCTTCGCCGGGCTCATCCCGAACGTCGGCGCCAACGTCGCCGAGTGCCTCGACGACGCGCGGACGATCGACGACGTCGCTGCGGTGCCCGGTCGCCTCGTCGACGTGAAGGGGCAGGCGATGGTCCCGGGCGAGCCCGAATTCGGCGTGAGCGAACACGTCGCGACGGTGCTGCTCGCCGCGCGCGAGGCGGGCGCGACCGCCCGCGGCGCGGTGAACGTGCGGTACGCCCCAGAGACCGTCGAGGCGCTCGCCGCCGACCACCCGACGGTGGAGTTCGACCCCGAGCGTCCGACCCGGGAGGCGGTCACCGACGCGGTCGCCGCGGCCGACGCTTCGGACAGCGACGAGACCCTCGTCCTCTACCAGACGGGCGCGGTCGGCGTCGAGCCGATCGTCTACGTGCTCGCGCCGACCGCGGCGGCGGCGGCGCGAATCGTTCGCGGGCTGATCTGAATGCTACTTGGCGGCCGCTCGAACGTCGACGCCAGTGATTTCGAATCGGGCGCCGCCTGTCGATCCCTCGGTCGCGGCGATCGACCAGCCGTGCGCCTCGACGATGTCCCGAACGATGGCGAGTCCGAGGCCGGTCCCGTCCGAGCGGGTCGTGAACCCCACGTCGAAGACGGCATCGCGGTCCGCGTCGGGGATGCCCGGCCCGTCGTCCTCGAGGTAGAAGCCCTCGGTGAGCGGGCCGACGGTCACGGTCACCGGGCCGTCCGCGTGGTCGCGGGCGTTCCGGAACAGGTTGTCGAGGACCTGCCGGAGACGGTCGCGGTCCGCGGTCACCGTCACGTCCGTCGGCACGGTGACGTCGAGGCCCTCGTCTCCCGTCGAATCGCGCACCTCTGCGACGAGGCCCGCGAGCGACACCTCTCGCGGTTCCGTCACGGTGTCGCCCTGCTGAGACAGCCGGAGGAGGTCTTCGAGGAAGTCGTTCATCCGAGCGGCCGTGTCCTGTATCACATCGAGGTGTTCGGGGTCCCCGGTCTCTCTGGCGAGGTCGGCGTAGCCGTCGATGATCGAAAGCGGATTTCGGAGGTCGTGTGAGACGACCGACGCGAAGGCGTCCAGCCGCTCGTTCTGCCGTTCGAGCTCCCGCCGCTGTGTCTCGAGTTCCGTCACGTCCCGCATGAGGACCACCCAGCCGTAGCGGGTTCCGCCCCGCTCGATCGGCGACCGGTCGAGCTGGAAGAACGCTTCGCCGTCATCGGTTGATACCGTCGTGAGGGGTGACTCGTTGAGCGGGAGCCGGTCGTAGTCGGGGACGTGCGCCGCGAGGTCGGTTCCGACGACGCGCTCGCGGTCGCCGACGAGGGCCTCGGCCGCGGGGTTCACGTCGACGATCGATCCCGTGCGGTCGACGACCACCACACCGTCCCCGATCTGCGTCAGCACGATCCGCGCCGCGATCGGGGTCAGGTCCAGGAGCCGGTAGCGGAACACCGCCACCCCGAACAGCAGCGTCGAGAGAAGGAGAGACACCGGCGTCAGGTTGACCGCCTGCAACTCGCCGAGCGGACCGAGCGCGAGGACGTGCGCCACGTTCAGCCCGAGCGGCACGACCGCCCCGGCGGCCATCAGTCCGGCCTGCTGGCGGACGCGAGGGGCCGAGCGGAGCGACTCGCGGAGGATGACCCCAACTCCGACGACGATGATGAGGTACGAGTACGCGAGGTGAAGCTGGTACAGCGGACCGCTCTCGGTGACGAGCAGCGTTATCGACCCGGTCGTGACGAGCGAAGTGTCAGTCAGCGCGAGCGAGTACGGGTTCGTCGGGAGGGCGACGATCAGCGCCACCGGAATCGCGACGAGCGCCGCGACGGTCGAGCGGGTGAGGTAGTCGGCGCGGCCGGCGTAGCTCATCGCGAACGCGAACCACGCCGGCCCAACCAGCGCCGCGCCGACGTGCAACAGCTTGTACGCGGCGAGTTTCGCCTCGAGCGTCGGCGCCGCCAGTTGGACGGCGTACATCCCGGCCCAGATCGAACCGGTGACGCACAGCGCGACGAACGCGAGGACCGTCGGGGTCCGGGTTCCGTTTCTGGCGGAGCGGATACCGTACAGCGCCCACGCGAGTCCAGTCAGCGACGTGAAGAACAGCAGGAGCACGTACGGGGTCGTCTGCCAGTCCATTCCTGTTCGACCGGACGGATGGCCGTTCGGTATTTAAAACGGCCGAGACACTTCCGAACCAGCGGGCTTTAGGCCCGATCGACCGACACGACATACACACACCACATGAGCCACGACGACTTCCCCACGGACGACCCGGCGGTGGTGACCTGTGGACTGCCGTACGCCAACGGCGATCTCCACATCGGCCACCTCCGAACCTACGTCGGCGGCGACGTGTACAGCCGCGCGCTCGAACGACTCGGTCAGGAGACCGCGTTCGTCTCCGGCTCGGACATGCACGGCACCCCCGTCGCGGTCAACGCCGAGCAGGAAGGGGTCTCCCCCGAGCGGTTCGCGCTCGACTGGCACGAGCAGTACGCCGCGACGTTCCCGAAGTTCAACGTCGAGTTCGACAACTACGGCCACACCCACGACGAGACGAACACGGCGGTCACACAAGAGCTCGTCCGCGACCTCGACGAGGCGGGCCACCTCTACGAGAAGGCGATCATGGTCGCGTACGACCCTGTCGACGACCAGTTCCTTCCGGACCGGTACGTCGAGGGGACCTGCCCGTACTGCGGCGCGCACGCCCGCGGCGACGAGTGCGACGAGGGCTGTCAGCGCCACCTCGAACCCGGCGAGATCGAAGACCCGGAGTCGACGATCACCGGCAACCCCGCGGAGTACCGCGAGCGCACCCACAAGTTCTTCGAGGTCTCCGAGTTCTCCGAGTACCTCTCCGAGTTCCTCGACCGGCTCGAGGGCACCTCGAACGCCCGGAATCAGCCCCGCGAGTGGATCGAGCAGGGGCTCCAGGACTGGTGTATCACCCGCGATATGGACTGGGGGATCGACATGCCGGGCGGCGAGGCGACGGAGTCGCCTCGGGAAGGCGGCGAAGCCGCCGACCCGCAGGACCTCGTCTTATACGTCTGGGTCGACGCCCCGATCGAGTACATTTCCTCGACGAAGCAGTACTCCGAGCGCGTCGGCGCGGAGACGTTCGACTGGGAGGCCGCGTGGAAGGAGGGCGCGAGCGACGCGCATCCCGAGGGCGGCGAGATCGTCCACGTGATCGGTCGCGACATTATTCAGCATCACACGATCTTCTGGCCCGCGATGTTAGAGGCGACGGCCCACACCGAGCCGCGCGCGGTGATGGCGAGCGGCTTCGTCACCCTGGGCGGCAAGGGCTTTTCCACGAGTCGAGATCGGGCGGTCTGGGCCGACGAGTACCTCGACGAGGGGTTCCATCCCGACCCGCTGCGCTACTACCTCGCGACCAACGGCGGGTTCCAGCAGGACGTGGACTTCTCGTGGGAGAAGTTTCGCGACCGCGTCAACACCGAGCTTGTGGGGACCGTCGGCAACTTCCTCTACCGCTCCCTCCTCTTCGCCCACCGCAACTACGACGACGCGCCCATCGCAGACGCGACGAGCGACGAGGTGGCTGCGCGGATCGACGAGGCGGTCGCCGACTTCGAGGCCGCCGTCAACGACTACTCCGTGCGCGCGGTCGGCGACGCCGTCACCGACCTCGCGCGATACGGCAACGAGTACATCCAGCGCAGCGAGCCGTGGAAGCTCGTCGACGACGAGCCCGCGGAAGCGGCGCAGGTCATTCACGACTGCGTCGCGATCGCGAAGGCGATCGCGGTCCTGTTCGAGCCCATCGCCCCCGAGAAGACCGAACGGCTCTGGGACCAGCTCGGCGAGGACGGCTCGGTCCACGCGGTCACCGTCGAAGCGGCCCGCGAGGGCCCCACGGGCGACCTCGCGGAGCCGACGGAGCTGTTCGAGCAGATCGAAGACGAGCGCGTCGAGGCGCTCAACGAGAAGCTGGAGGCGCGCGTCGCCGAGGCGGAGGACAGCGGGGAGGCGGACGAAAGCGACGGCGACGACGAGAGTGCGGACAGCGACGACGAGAACGACACCACCGACGACACTGACGACGACACAGACACGACTGCCGAACCCGACATGACCGACATCGAACCCCTCAGCGACGACCGCATCAGCTTCGACGACTTCCAGGAACTCGACATCCGGATCGGCCGGATCGAGGACGCCGAGGGCATCGAGGGCGCCGACGACCTCCTGAAGCTCCGCGTCGACCTCGGCGCCGAGACCCGGACGATCGTCGCCGGGCTCAAGCAGCTCCACGACGTCGATGACCTGCCCGACACGAAGGTCGTCGTGCTCGCGAACATGGAGAAAGCGGAGCTGTTCGGCGTCGAGTCGAACGGCATGGTGCTCGCGGCCGGCGAGGAGGCCGACCTCCTCACGACCTACGAGGACGCCGGGCCGGGAACGAAGGTGAAGTAAGGCGAAAGCGCGGGCGACGGCGCCGGGCCGTTCAGCATCTTTCGAGGCGGAGCCCCCGGCCTCAAGGAGCGAGGGCTTCCGACTGGTCGGAAGCACAAAGCGAGTAGGCCGGGGAGGAAGCCGACATGATGGGGAACGGACAATGTGGCTTCTGCCATCTGACTCGCTATCCGATACACTTTTTTTTGGTGACTGCCGTACCAATACCTAGTGATATCGTCGCACACGTCGCCGGTATCACGGGCCGCAGTAGCCCGGCCCCAGAATGGTGGGGATGCCGACCCCGAAGGTCGTTCGGTACGGGCGAGGAACGACCTTCCTCCCCGGCGACAACAAAAGGCGAGTCCCACATCAAAGCCCCTCCCTCAACGAGCGAGGTCGAAAGACTGAGCGAAGTAGGGGGGTCGGTTACGCGTCCAGCACTTCGATCAGGTTCCCCTCCGGGTCCCTGACGAACAGGATCGTCGTGCCGCTCTCGGTCGTTCGCGGCGGGCTCAACGTCTCCACGCCGTCGTCGAGGTCGGCGTAGAACGCCTCCACGTCGTCGACGGACAGGCCGAGGTGGGTCGCGCCGGGGCGGTTCAGTTCGGGGGCCTCGTTCGCGTCGCCGGCGGGGTCGTACGCGACGAGTTCGATGATCACTTCGTTGCCGTCGAGGTGCGCGAACTCGGCCGACCCGTCCTCGACGGCGACCGCCTCGGCGAAGGCGTCGCCGCCGACCGAGAACTCGGCCAGGAGATCGAGGTCGAACGTCTCGGTGTAGAAGCCGGCGGCGCGGTCGAGGTCGGCGACGGTGATCCCGACGTGGTGTGCGGTTGGATCGGACACGGTCCGTGGATCGCCGGTGGGCGAGAAAACGGTGTCGACCTCATAACTGAGTGACTTATAAACGGCTGGTGACGGCCTGTCGCTGAACACTTCCAAAGCCCCAGCCGCTCGCTTATAAGCGGTTGAAACTGGAGCGACGGTGAACACTTCCAAAGCCCCAGCCGCGACGACTCGCGCGACTCGCTGCGCTCCCCACTCAGTCGCTCACGCTGTTCGCTCCCTCGTTGCGGTGCTTGCGTCGCCGAGCTTCGTCCTCGCGGCTGCCCCTTTGAGTCCCACCCCGCACCGCAACCGCACCTCACGCCTCCCCAGCCTCGTCAGTCGTCCTCCGCGTTGCTTCGGACGACTGACTCCCTCGCGCGTGCACCTCGCGCCCTTCGGGCGCTCGGCGGCACGCGCCACCGCATTCCGATTTATAAATCGTCGCCGTCGCGGAAAACTCCTCGATCGATAACCGGCACCATCCGACCGGTTCCGGCCCTTTATAACCGTGACTCAGGTATCCACGAGCGATGAACTTCGGTCGGATCAGGGAGTACGACGTGCTCGTTCTCACGTCCCTGATCTGGTTTCTCGGGAAGTTCGTACGGTACGCGTTCCCGCCGCTGTTCGAGCCCCTGCAAGCGAGCTACGGGGTGAGTAATGCGGCCGTTGGCGCGGCGTTCTCGGGCTTCATGGCCGTCTACGCCCTCCTGCAGTTCCCGAGCGGAGCGCTCGCCGACCGCGTCGGGGCCGTTCGGGTGATCGCGGCGGGGGCGGTCGTGGCGGGCGTCGGCTCCTTCGCGCTGCTCTTCGACACCCCCTTCGCGGTGCTGGCGGGAGCGATGCTGGTGCTCGGAGCGGGAACGGGCGCCCACAAAACGGTCGCAATACGACTGCTCTCGCGGGTGTACCCGGTCCGGACCGGGCGCGCGCTCGGCGCCCACGACACCGTCGGCGCGCTCGGCGGGATGGGGGCGCCGGCGGCGGTCACCCTCTTCGTCGCCGCGCCGCCCGCGCTCGCCGCCCTCCTCTCGCGGCTCCCGGGCGCAGACTGGCGCGGCCTGTTCGTCGTCACGGGCGTCGTCGCGCTCGCGATGGCGGTGGTCTTCTTTCTCCACGTTCCGGGACAGCTCTCTGCCGACGCCGACCGCGGCCCGGAGCGAGAGGGACCGGAGCCGGGGCCGCGTGAGTACTTGGTGCTGTTCGAGGACCGCCGGATCGCGGCGTTCGTACTCGTGACGATCGCCTTCTCGTTCGCGTACAACGGGGCCGTCGCCTTCTTCCCGCTGTACCTCTCGCAGGCCGCCGGGCTGTCGACCGCGACCGCGAACCTGCTGTACTCCGCGCTGTTCGCGGTCACCTTCGTCCAGCTCGTCTCCGGCGACCTCTCCGACCGACTCGGTCGCTTCCCCGTGATGGTCGCTGCGCTCGCGCTCGCGGCCGCGGCCCTCGTCGGCGCCGTCGCCCTCGCAAGAGCGGAGACAGGAGCGGGAGCGGGACCGATCGTCCTCGGGGTCCTCGTCGTCGCGTTCGGCCTCGGATCGCACGGGTTCCGCCCCGTTCGAGGCGCGTTCCTGGTCGAGGCGCTCCCCGACCGACTCGCCGGCGGCGGGCTCGGCGTGGTCCGCACCCTGCTGATGGGCGCCGGCGCGCTCGCCCCCGCGACCGTGGGCGCCGTCGCCGACGTCTCCGGGTTCCGGCCCGCGTTTGGGCTGCTCGCCGGGGCGCTCGCGCTCGCGGCGATTGTGGCGGCGGGGCTGTGGGCGACTGAGTGAGGGGCGGGCTCCAGCGACCGAAACGACCATTCCCCACCCGCGTGACCCTCGCGTATGCACGTCGTCGTCAACGCGGCCCAGAGCGCCGACGGGAAGCTCGCGACGCGCCGCCGGGAACAGCTCCGGATCTCGGGGTCGGAAGACTTCGACCGCGTCGATCGTATCAGGGCGGCCGCGGACGCGGTGTTGGTCGGGGTCGGGACCGTTCTCGCGGACGACCCACACCTTACGCTCGACGAGGAGGACCGGCGCGTCGAACGCCTCCGGAACGGTCGTCCCGGCAACCCCGCCCGCGTCGTCGTCGATTCGACCGGGCGGACGCCGACCGACGCCCGGATCCTCGACGACGCGGCGACGACCTACCTGCTCGTCTCTCCGGCGACGCCGTTCGAGCGCCGCGAAGCCCTCGGCGATGCCGGCGCCGAGGTCGTCGTGGTCGAGAGCGGGGACGACAGCGACGACGACCACGTCGACCTCGCGGCGGGAATCGACGCGCTGGCGGAGCGGGGCGTTGACCGGCTGATGGTCGAGGGCGGCGGCGAGATCATCTACTCGTGTTTCGAGGCCGGCGTGGTCGACGAGCTCCACGCCTACGTGGGCTCGATGGTGATCGGCGGCCGTGACGCCCCAACCCTCGCCGACGGCGAGGGGTTCACCGAGTCGTTCCCGCGGCTCGACCTGGTCGGTACCGAACGACTCGACGACGGGATCGTGCTCTCGTACGAGATTGCAGAAGGCTGATATATATTACTTGGTATGTGATCAGTAACCACGGATCCGCGGGTATACGCTCCATGCTACCGGTTTCCACCCGAACCACCGAAGTGTTTATATATCGGCCCGCGGTAGTATTTGATACCAGAACGCCTCCGGCGCTGGTGGGATCGCACGCTGAAATGAACGGGAGCTCTTATGTACGGCTTGACGCACGACAGCGAGCGCTCGCCATCCCCGGAGCGGTGATGGAGAGATAAAAAATGGTAACGAAAGAAGAAGTCATCGAACAGTACGAGATCGAGGCGATGGACGAGGCGGACAACGTGGACCTTTCTGAGGACGACCTTGACAACGGGTCGAAGGGTCAGCTCATCAAACGCGCCGGGCAGCTGCGCGACCGACGGAACGAGCTGAATCAGATGGCCTCCGAGCGCGCCTCCAAACGCGACGACCTCAACGCGAAGACGCGCGAGAAGGTCGACGAGGCACAGGAACACCGCGAGAACCGCGACGAGCTCAACGAGCAGGTCCAAGAGCACAAGGACAAGCGCAACGAGCTCAACGCCGACGCCAACGAGCTGTTCGACGAGGTCGAGGATCTCAAACAGGACATGGAGCTCGGCTCTGGCAAGTCCATCGAGGAGCTCAAAGAGGAGATCGAAGACCTCGAGTTCCGTCAGCAGACGGAGGTCCTCGACGCCGAGGACGAGCGCGAGCTCATCGAGAAGATCGACGAGAAACGCGAGAAGCTCGCCGAAAAGAAGGAGAAGGTCGACGACACGAGCGAGCTCGACGACCTCGTCGAGGAGGCCGAGGAGGTCCGCTCCGAGGCGTCCCAGCACCACCAGAAGGTGACGGAACTCGCCGACAAGGCCCAGGAACATCACAACAACATGATCGAGGCCTACCGCGAGGCCGACGACATCCGCGACGAGGCCGACGAGATGCACGACCTGTTCGTCGAGGCCCAAGAGGCCGCCGACCAGCACCACGAGGACTTCGTCCGCGTCCAGAAGCGCCTGCGCGAACTCGACAAGGAAGAGGAGAAGGAGCGCAAAGACGAGCGCGCCGAGAAGCGCGAGGAAGAGAAGGAAGAGGCCGAGGAGATCTACCAGAAGTTCAAGGAGGGCGAGACGCTCGACACCGAGGACCTGATGAAGCTCCAGAAGACCGGTCTGCTGTAGTTCGGTCGAAGCGACGTTTCTGCGGTTTTTCCGCGAGGCGCCCAGCATCGGCTCCGCGGGTCACGTTCAGACGCGCTAGCTGCGCACCGTGAGCGGGTCGTCTCGGGCTTCGTTCGAGTGAATCTCCTTAAAAAGCGATCAGTCGGTGCGGGTCGTCTCCTCTTCGGAAACGAACCGATCGTACGCGGACGTGAAATCCGCGTCCGCTTCGGTCGCGTCCTCCCACGCGGTGAGTCCGCGTTCCGCAGCCGTTCCCGCGATCGAGTTGTCGAGGAGAAACGCGATAAGTCCCCCGACGGCCATGCCCGTCGATCCGATGACGTAGATCGTGTTCGCGACGACATCTGCACCGAGGAGGGGACCGAGCAGGAAGCTGTCGGCGAGTCCCTGTTGGAAGGCGGTCGCGCTCCCGACGCTTCGGAGATACTCCGGGATGGCCAGCCCGGAGAAGAGCGCGATCCCGATGATGAAGATGTTGCGCGACGAGTCGAGATCGACGTATTTGAGATTCGAGAGGCCGACGCCGACGATCTGGGCGAACATGGCGATGTAGAGACCGCCGATAATCGGACTGGGAATCGTGGCGACGAGCCGGCCGAAATAGCCGACGAACCCGACGAGAATCATGAGCGCGGCGCCGATCTGGACGACGTAGCGTGAGGCCACACCGGTGAGACCGATCGCACCGATGTTCTCGGAGTACGAGGTCGACCCGCCAGTACCCATCACGCCGGAGAAGACGTTCATGAGACCCTCCATGCCGATGCCGTGAGTCATCCGTTCGCTGCTCGGCGCACCCATGCCGGAGAGGCGAGCGACGGCGTGATAATCGCCGATAGACTCGACGATCGAGGCGGCGACACCGGCGAGCATCCCGATGACGAACGCAGGCGTAACACTTGGAACACCCCACTGAAGCGGATATATGAGATGGACCGGTTCGGCCGCGGCGACGCTCGCCAGATCGATGTAGCCGGGTGTGCCCGGTTCGAAGACGCCGAAGACCGACAGGGCCGCGGCGAGGATCCACGCGACGACGATACCGAGGAGGACCGGAAACAGCTGAAAGATCTGCGATTTCTCCCCGAGGTACTGCGAAAACAAAACGATGGTGACCAGCGTCAGACCGACGAGCCACCAGTTCTGATTCGTTGTCGTGATATCGGGCGCGTTGAACAGTGACAGGCCGATAAGCACGATGACCGGCACGATAACGACCGGTGAGAGGTGTTTTCGCAACCGTCCGACGAGTCCGAGATACCCGATCGCGACCTCGGCGAGCGCGGCGACGATGATCGCGCCTTGCAGTTGTAGGAGCGCCGCCCGCCAGGCGACGATGCCCTCCGGGGGATTCGCCGTCACGACACCGATGACCGCCAGTGCAGGCGCGAGCATCGAGAACGGCGCTCCCTGTACGATCGGGTAGCGATTGCCGAACGTCGTCTGCGCGAGGGTCGCGATCCCCGAGACGACGAAGAACGTGCCGACGAACCGCGGAATGACCGAGTCCGGCATTCCCATCGCGCCGGCGAGAATAAGGGGGACGGCGATGTTCGCCCCCACCATCGTGAGATAGTGTTGCACGCCCAGAAGGAGTGATTTCCCGAGCGGTGGTTTGTCATCGATACCGTACTGAACGAACGTATTGTCGTCCTCGCTCCCTCCCATCCTTGTGACTTCCGTCATCACATGGTTACAAAAATTCACTCTTTGAGGCGTGGGGGCGAACGGCCCCCGGTCGCAACATGGCGGACCGGCGTTGCGACACGTCGGTGTGCGACCTGGCTCGCGGCGACTCGCGCGTCTCCGACCGCACTTATAAACGGCCACACGCCTAATCGGTGGCATGGAACGCAACCCCCGCTCGAACGGGACGAATCTTCTCGCGGCTGCGGTGATCGGCGCGACGGCGACGCTGGCCGGCAAGCAACTTCTCTCCCGACTCACCCGCGGTCGGTTCGGCGAGTCCGAGGAGTACAACGCGGCGAAGGTGACTGTCTCGGGGCCGATCACCCGCGACACCGGTCGCCCGTCTCCGCTCTCGAGGCCGGGCGGGGCGACCGCGGACGACGTGGTCGAGCAGATCGAGGCGGCCGACGAGGACGAGGACGTCGAGGCGCTCGTCGTCGAGCTCAACACCCCGGGCGGCGAGGTGCTTCCGAGCGACGACATCCGGCGCGCGGCGGCCGACTTCGACGGTCCCACGCTCGCGTACGCCACCGACACCTGCGCGTCCGGCGGCTACTGGATCGCGAGCGGCTGCGACGAGCTGTGGGCGCGCGACGCGAGCCTCGTGGGCTCCATCGGCGTCGTCGGCTCCCGGCCGAACGCGGCCGGGCTGGCCGACAAGCTCGGGATCTCCTACGAGCAGTTCACCGCCGGCGAGTACAAAGACGCGGGCGTCCCGCTCCGAGATATCGAGGAGGACGAACGCGAGTACCTCCAGGGGATCATCGACGGCTACTACGAGCAGTTCGTCGAGACGGTCAGCGAGGGCCGAGACATGGACCCGGAGGCGATCCGAGAGACCGAGGCGCGGGTCTACCTCGGCAGCGACGCGGCCGAGATCGGGCTCGTCGACGAGCTCGGCACCGAAGACGACGTGGAGAACCGACTCGCGGAGCTGATCGACGCCGAGCCCGAGATCCGCGAGTTCACGCCCGAGCGGGGGATCGCGGAGCGGCTCGGAATCGGAGCCGAGCGCGTCGCGTTCGCGGCCGGGAACGGTGCCGCGAGCGTGTTCTCGACCGAGGGCGGCGACGTCGACGTCGAGCTGCGGTAGGCCGGTCGGTCCGGATCACCGGAACGGTCGCGTCGACCCCGGCCGACGGGGAGCTTTTTATCCGGGCGGATTGAGAGTTCAGATGTGACGACGCTGGTCATCTGTATCGACCGTTCCGGGGCGATCGGACGGGCTACCAACGTCCCGATGCCGGTCGCCGGCTGGGAGGCGGTCCGCTCGCTCGTCACGGACGCCGGACTGAGCGACCCGGAGGACGCCAGCGTCAACTGTCTGCTCGAATCGCTGCGGGTCGCCCGCGACCTCCGCGACGAGCGCGAGGAGGCGGTGGTCGCCGTGGTCTCCGCGGAGAGCGACACCGCGGTCGGCGCCGACCGTTCGATCGCCGCCCAGCTCGACGATCTCGTGGATCGCTACGACCCCCGCGCCGCGATCGTCGTCGTCGACTCCGCCGAGGACGAGCAGGTGCTTCCGATCGTCGAGTCGCGGATGCCGGTCGACTCCGTCGACCGCGTGGTGGTCCGGCAGGCCCGCGACATCGAGTCGACCTACTACCTGCTCAAGCAGTTCCTCGCCGACGAGCAGCTCCGGTCGACGATCCTCGTTCCGTTCGGGGTCGCGCTCCTCCTGGTGCCCGCGCTGTTCTACTGGTTCTCCGCCGGCGAGGCGATCGCGGGCGTCGCCGGGCTGCTCGGGGGCGCGCTCCTTTATAAGGGCCTCGCGATCGACCGGTTCGTCGCCGGGATGCCCGAACGAGTCCGCGAGGCGCTGTACGCCGGCCAAGTCTCGGTCGTGACGTACGTCGTCGCCGGGGGACTCGCGCTGGTCGGCGGCTTCTTCGGCGTGCTCTCCGCGTCGGATCTGGGCGATGCCCCGGCGCTGGTGGGGGCGGTCGAGTTCACCTACGCCGCCGTCCCGTGGTTCGCGGTCGCGGGCGTGACCGCGGCGGTCGGGCGACTGCTCGACGAGCTGATCCGCGACGAGGGGATTCGCACGCCGTACCTCAACCTGCCGTTCGTCATCGCCGCCGTCGCCTTGGTCGTCCGCGGATTCGCCGGCTATTTCCTCGCACAGGAGGCGATCATCGACCCGTTCGAGATGGGGGGCGTCGCCGTCAGTCCGGTCCAGCAGCTCACGGCGTTCATCGTCGGCGGCATCGTGGTTTCGCTCGTGGGGGTTAAACTCGCGAGCGACGTGGGCACGGAGACGCTGGAGGACGTGATCGACACGGACCGGAAGACGGACCAAGAGCGAGGCTCGGACTGACGTGGAGTGAGGCAGGGAGCAGCCGGATGAGACGACCGCGCTTCTTTAGTCGGTCGCGGCCGCGTAATCGGGTATGGACGTGTACGGACTGATCGGGCACCCGGTCGGTCACTCGCTGTCGCCGCCGATGCACGAGGCCGGCTACGGAACGCTCGGGATCGACGCGCGCTACCTGACGTTCGAGCCGGCCCCGGACGACGCCGTCGCGGCGATCGAAGGGGCCGGCGCGCTCGGCGTCTCCGGGCTCAACGTCACGGTTCCCTTTAAACAGGACGCGCTCGCGGCAGTCGACCCCGCCCCGCTCGCCGAGCGGATCGGCGCGGTCAACACGGTCGACTTCGCGCCGGTCCGCGAGGGCGACGCCGATCGCCCTCGAGGGCACAACACCGACGCTACGGGCGTGAAACGGGCGTTCGCCCACCATGGCATCGAACTCGACGGACGGGACGCGGTCGTCGTCGGGGCGGGCGGCGCGGGACGAGCGGCCGCGTTCGCGCTGGCCGACGCTGGCGCCGCGGTCCACGTCGCGAACCGCACCGCGGAGCGGGCGGTCGAGTTGGCCGAGGCGGTCCCCGGCGCGACCGGCGGCGGGCTCGACGACCTCGGCGATCGCGTCGCCGGCGCCGACGTGTTGGTCAACGCGACCAGCGTGGGGATGGACGAGCCGGAGGCGACGCCGGTCCCCGCCGACCACCTCCACGGGGACCTCGCCGTGCTCGACGCGGTGTACGCGCCGATCGAGACCCGGCTCCTTCGGGAGGCGGCCGCCGCGGGTGCGACGACGATCGACGGGGCGTGGATGCTGCTGTTTCAGGGGGTCGAGGCGTTCGAGATCTGGACCGGTGCCGACGCGCCGGTGGAGGCGATGAACGCGGCGCTGCGGGCGGAGTTGGAGTGACAGGGCGGAGTTCTCAGAGGACTGTCGGGCTCGCGAGCAGCCCCGCCGTAACAACGAGCGCCACGGAGAGCCCGGCGGCGCCGTAGAAGAAGGGCTTCGCGTCGCGGGCGGGCTCGCGGAGCTTCCCGGCGTCGAGTCCATCGGTCAGCCTCCCGCTCCCGGCCTCGACGAGGCCGGTGATCAGGAACCATAAGACGATCATCGTCACCACGAGGTGGCCGCGGGCGCTGCCGGTGAGCGACTCGACCGTGTAGAGGGTGCCGGCCATGTGGCCGCCGGTGGCGAGGAACGCGAGCGCGGCGATCCGGGTGATCCACCGGAGGCGCCCGACGATCGAGCCGAGGGCGCCGCGGTCGATCTCGCCGCGGAGCGCGGGCGGGAGCACGGCCAGCGCGACGAACAACACGCCGCCGGTCCACAGCACCGCGAAGCCGACGTGGACCGACCACATGACCGGGTTGAGAACGTTCATACCTTCAGTGCGCGCCAGCGATCCTTATAAACAGGCGAGACGCGATCCGCACGGATCGGCGACGGTCGGCGCCGGCGAGGAGCGGCGATCCGCCTCGACGGCGACGGCTTTTAAATATCCGACGTTCGTATCTGCCGTCGATGGCCCTACTGCAGAAGCTCAAAGAAAAACTCGGATTCGGGAGCGCCCCCGCCGAACGCGAGGAGACGGACCCGGAAGTGACCGTCGAGCGCGAGTCGCAACCAGAACCGGAGCCGGAGTCGGAGGTAGATCCGGAGCCGGACTCAGATCCGGAGCCCGTCTCGGAGCCGGATTCGGCGGACGCGTCCGACGACGAGGCCGCGGACGAGGAACCGGGCGAGGAGGAACTGGACGATGAGGAACCGGAGGACGAGCCGGTCGCCACCGAGACGGAGGCGGCCGCCTCGACAGAATCGCTGGTCGACGACGAGGCCGCCGAGGACCCGTCCGAAGCGGCCGAGCCGGCGGAGGCCGCGGGGATCGCGGAGGAGGAGGTCGCGGTCGAAGACGACGAGGAAGAGGTCGCGGTCGACGATAACGACGAGACGGGCGCAGACGTCGAGGAGCTCAAGGGCATCGGGCCGGCCTACGCGGAGCGCCTCGCCGAGATCGGGATCGAGACCGTCGCCGACCTCGCGGCCGCCGACGCCGAGGCTGTCGCCGAGGGGGCGAGCGTCGGGGAAAAGCGGGCCGCGACGTGGATCGACCGCGCCACCGAGTTCTGAGGTCCTCGACCGCGACTGTTTCTGAGCCGATCGACTGTGACCGTTCGTGAGTCTCCTGACCGCAACTGTTTCGTCCGCCCCGCCGAACCGGGAGGCATGCAGCGATCGGTACACACCGACCGGGACCGCTTCCGCGAGGTCGCCGCCGCGGCGCCCGCGGGCGCCCGCGTCCCGGTCGAGTGCCGGGTCACCGTCGACGACCCGTTTGCGGCCTACCGGCGCGCCCGCGACGGGGCGGGCGGGTTCTACTACGAGACCACCGGCGGCCAGACCGGCTGGGGCTATTTCGGCGTCGACCCGGTCGAGCGGCTCACCGTCTCCGGGAAGGCGGCAATCGCGTCGGAGGAAGGCGACTCCACCGGCGACTACCGGCGCCCGAGTCCCACCCTCGCGGCGCTGGAGGGGCTGACAGACGGCGAGGACCTCGCGCGCGGCGACTGCGAGGTTCCCTACCCGTGCGGCGCGTTCGGGTGGCTCTCGTACGACGTCGCCCGCGAGCTGGAGTCGTTTCCGGAGCCGGCGCCGGCGGGTCCCGGCGCGGTCGACGACCGGGGGCTCCCGCGGCTCCAGATCGGCGTCTTCGACCGCGTGGCGGCGTGGGAGTGTCCGGTTCCCGAAGACCCAACTGACTCCCTCACCCTGCGCGTGACCGCCTGCCCACGCGTTCCGGAGGGGCTCGACGACCCGAACGGCGATTCGGACGGTGATCCGGACGGTGATCCGGACGGTGATCCGGACGCCGACCGCGACGCGCTCGACGCGCTGTTCGACGAGGGCGTGTCGCGTGCGGGCGACCTGATCGACCGGATCGAGTCGGGCGATCCGGCGGTCGGGCCGGCCCCCGATCCGGACGCGTCGACGGCGACCTTCGAGAGCGACGTGGGCCGAGAGGGGTACGCGGAGGCGGTCCGTCGGGTGAAAGCGTCCGTCCGCGACGGCGACACCTTTCAGGCGAACGTCTCTCAGCGGCTGCGCGCGGCGGCGGCGGTCCACCCGGTCGAGGCGTACGACGCGCTCCGAGCGGTGAACCCGGCGCCCTACTCCGGACTGATCGAGTTCTCGCGGGAGCGGGGCGCGGACGGGGACGACGACAACGGCGACAGCGATGACGGCGCGGCCGGCGTCGACCTCGTGAGCGCGAGCCCGGAGCTACTCTTAGAGCGGGTTCCGGTCGAGGGCGCGACCGAGACGGACGCCGAGCGCGACGGGGACGACGCCGGTGCCCGCCTCGTCACGGAACCAATCGCCGGCACCCGCCCGCGAGGCGAGACGCCGTCGGCGGACGCCGACATGGAGGCGGAGCTGACCGGCGACGCGAAAGAGCGGGCGGAACACGCCATGCTCGTGGACTTGGAGCGGAACGACCTCGGGAAGGTCTCGCGGTTCGGCACGGTCGACGTGGCGGAGTACCGGCGCGTGGACCGGTACAGCGAGGTGATGCACCTCGTGAGCCTGATCGAGGGCGAGGCGCGTCCGCACGTGGGGCTCGCCGACGCGATCGCGGCCTGTTTCCCCGGCGGGACGATCACGGGCGCGCCCAAGCCCCGGACGATGGAGATCATCGACGAGCTGGAGGAGACGCGGCGCGGGCCCTACACCGGGTCGATGCTCGCCGCCGGCTTCGACGGGCGAGCGACGCTCAACATCGTCATCCGCACGCTGGTCCGGCGGGCGGCCGAGTACCACCTGCGCGTCGGCGCCGGGATCGTTCACGATTCCGAGCCCGACGCGGAGTACGAGGAGACGCTCGCGAAGGCGCGCGCGCTCGTGACCGCGGTCGACGAGGCGCTCGCCGCGGGCGGGATGGCGGTCGAAGCGACAAGCGGAGAGGGAGGTGAGCGATGACCGGAGTTGGCGGCGACGGCTGGCGCTCCGGCGCGGGCGACTCCGATGTCCGGATCCTCGTCGTCGACAACTACGACTCGTTCGCATACAACCTCGTCCAGTACGTCGGCGAGGTTGCCGGCGCGGTCGCGGTGCGGCGCAACGACGCGGTCGATGTCGAGGGGATCCGCGCGCTCAACCCCGACGGCGTCGTCATCTCTCCGGGACCGGGAACCCCCGCCGAGGCCGGGGTCTCGATCGACGCCTTCGCGCTGGACTGCCCCGTGTTCGGCGTCTGTCTCGGCCATCAGGCGCTGTGTGCGAGCCGCGGGAGCCGGGTCGGCCACGCGCCCGAGGTCGTCCACGGGAAGCCGTCGACGATCGCCCACGACGGCGAGGGCGTGTTCGCGGGGCTCCCCGACCGGCTCCGAGTCGGGCGGTACCACTCGCTGTGTGTCGAGCGCGAGGACCTCCCAGACGAGCTCGTCGAGACCGCGCGCACGGAGGGCGAGAGCGAGGTCGTGATGGGCGTGCGCCACCGCGAGAAGCCCCACGTCGGCGTGCAGTTCCACCCCGAGAGCATCCTGACGCCGCGGGGGAAGGCGATGGTGGCGAACTTCGTGGAGGTGTGCGAGGATGCGTGAGGATGGGGGCGGAGACGGTGCGGGCGGTGCGGACGAGGCGCTCCGGTACCACGTCGACGGCGAGATCGTGCCCGCGAGCGAGGCGACCGTCTCGGTCGAGGACCGCGGGTTTGCCTACGGCGACGCCGCCTTCGAGACCCTGCGCGCGTACGGCGGCAAGGTGTTCCGGTGGGACGACCACGCCGCGCGGCTCGCGGACACCTGCGAGACGCTCGGGCTCGATCACGGGCTCGCGGAGTCGGACCTGAAAGCCCGGATCGACGAGACGCTCGCCGCGAACGGCTTCCGGGACGCCTACGTGAAGTGTTCTCTCACCCGCGGGGTCCAGCCCGGCACGCTCGACCCCCAGCCCGAGGTCGATCCGACGGTCGTCGTGATCGCGAAGCCGCTCGCCCGCGGGGGCGTCGACTCGGCGCCGGTCCACGACGGCCCCGCCGCGCTCCAGACGACGAAGACCCGAAAGCCCTCCTCGCGGGCGCTTCCGGCCGACGCGAAGACGCACAACTACCTCAACGGGATCTTAGCGCGACTGGAGCTGCGCGTGACGGGCGCCGACGAGGCGCTGATGCTCGATCCCGATGGCAACGTCGCCGAGGGGGCGACCGCGAACGTCTTTTTCTCCGACGGCACCGCCCTCAAGACGCCCTCGCTCGACGGGCCGATCCTCCCGGGCGTGACGCGTCGGGCCGTGATCGAGATCGCGGAGGAAGAGGGGATCCCGGTCGAGGAGGGGACGTACGCGCCGGACGCGGTGCGCGAGGCCGACGAGGTGTTTCTGACTAACTCGACGTGGGAGATCCGGCCGGTCGAGACGGTGGACGGGTTGGATGTCGGTGGGGACGGCGAGGGGGTCGAGGGGCCGCTGACCGCGCTGCTCTCGCGGCTGTTCGATCGGCGCGTGGAGGAGCGGTACTACGACGGCGAGCGGTTATAGGGAGTTTCTGTGTGGGAGTTTGGAGTGAAGGCGGTTGGCGTCGATTATTTATAATTCGTTGTCGTCGACGGAGTAGCGGAGAACACCGCTAAAGCCCCAGCCGCTTGTTTATAAATGGTTGCTGACGGATCGACGGTGAAGGCCTCCAAAGCCCCAGCCGCGAGGACTCGATGCGCTCGCTGCGGTCCTCGGTCGCTCACTTCGGTCGCTCCCTCCGGTCCTTACGTCGCGCGTCTTCGTCCTCGCGGCTGCCCCTTTGAGTCCCACCCGACCGCAGCCGCACGGCAGCCTCACGCCTCCCCAGCCTCGTCGCTCACTTCGTTCGCGACTCCCTCGCGCGCGCTCCTCGTGGCCTGTCGGCCACTCGAAGGCACGCGCCACCGCACCGCTATTTATAAAGGGTCGCTACCGGTTGATCCCGCCCGCGCCGTCGACGACGCTCTCGACGTCGCCGGGCGTGATCACCGCGAGGTCGCCGTCGACGGTGCGTTTCAGGGCGGCGGCCGCGGCGGCCCACTCTAACGAGTCGGCCACGCTCCCCCCGTCGATGCGCTTCGCGAGGTAGCCGGCGACGAACGCGTCGCCGGTGCCGATCGCGTCGTAGGTGTCGGCCTCGAAGACGCCCTGCTCGTAGACCTCGCCGTTCCGGAGCGCGACGGCGCCCTCCGTGCCGCGCGTGACGACCACCGTCTCGAAGTCGAACTCCGAGGCGAGGCCGTGGGCGATCTCGACCGCGCCGCCCTCGCGGTCCAGCACCTCGTGGGCGTCCCGCCGGGGGACGAACAGGGTGTCGACGTGCGCGAAGAGGTCCTCGTAGGCGGCGCGGGCGGTTGCGGGGTCCCAGAGCTTCGCCCGGTAGTTGAGGTCGAACGAACGCGTCGTGCCGGCCTCGCCCGCAGTGCGGAGCAGGGCCGTCGTCGTCTCCGCGGCCCGGTCCGAAAGCGCGGGCGTGATCCCGGTCGTGTGGAAGTGCTCGGCCGACTCCAGCGCCCCGGTCGGCAGCTCCGCGGGCGTGACCGTCGTGATCGTGGCGTCGGCGCGGTCGTAGATCACGTTCGTCCCGCGCGGCTCCCCGCCGTGTTCGAGGTAGTACGTCCCGAGTCGGCTCGTCTCGGGGTCGGCCCACGACACCCCGATCCGGACGCCGTGGCTCCGGAGTTCGCCGACGATTCGGCGTCCGAGCGGCGACTCCGGGAGCTTCGAGAGCCAGACGGCGTCGGCGCCGAGCCGCGCGGCGCCGACCGCGACGTTGCTCTCCGCGCCGCCCGCCTGTACGCCGAGGGTCTCGGTGGTCTCCAGCCGCTCGCCGCGCGGCGGCGAGAGCCGGAGCATCGTCTCGCCGAACGTCACCAGATCCGTCACGCCGACCACCCCGTCGGGGCGGTCCTCGCCGTCCTCGCGGTCGTCGCAATCGTTGCGGTGTGCATACCGAAGCGTCGGCGAGGGAGTACAAAAGGACCCCCGATCGGCGGCGGTTGCGAGGACGGTGGGCCGTGGGGGGAACCGGCGGCGCGGCCCGAACCGCGCAGCGTGTCCGGCTACCCGTCCGACCCGTCGACCGCATCGTCCAGGGGCGTGGTGGGGAATAGCGCGTCGACGTCCGGTTCCGGTTCGACCAGCCGGTACGCAGTCCCGTCGGGCTCGACGACGCCGGCGTCCGCGAGGTGATCGAGGTGCGCGAACGCCTCACCGGGGCCGTGGAGGACGTGGATCCCCGAGAGGTCGCCGAACAGCGCGGTCGAGACCTCCCACGCGGTCGCGGCCCCCTCGTCTGCGAGGATGTCGAGCACCCGCCGAGTGCGATGCCGGTGGTGGTCGAGGATGGTGGCGGCCCGCAGACTCGGGTCGTCGATCCGCTCGCGGTGGCCGGGGTGGGCCGCGTCGAAGTCGCGGTCGACGATCCGCGCGAGGCTCTCGGCGTAGGCCGCGAGGGGCGCGTCGACCCGAACGTCCGCACCGCCGACGTTCGGGGTGTATCGCGGCAGGAGCGCGTCGCCGGAGAACAGCTCTTCGGTCGCGTCCGCGCCGTCGATCGGTTCGTGATCGGGAACGTCACGCGGGTCGAAGGCGAACCCCGTGAGCCCGGCGGTGTGACCCGGCAGGTGGACCGCTTCGAGGGCGACGCCGCCGGCGTCGATCGCGTCGCCCGCGCTAAACGTCGTCACGTCGGCGGGGTGTCCCCCGAGGTCGGTGCTCACCGCGTCGAAAAAGCCGGTTAGCCGCTCTCGGTCGGTCTCGGGCATCCCCCACCGATCGAACGTCTCGCGCTGGAGCTCGTGGTCGAGGAACAACGCCGTCTCGCTTCCGTCGACGAGCGGCGCGTCTGCCTCGTGAACGTACACGTTCGCGTCGCCAGCGGCCTGGATCTCGCCGGCCAGCCCCGCGTGATCGGGGTGCCAGTGAGTGAGGGCGATCGCGTCGATGTCGGCGAACGCGAGCCCGTACTCGGCGAGGCCGTCCTCCAACTCCTTGCGCACGTCCGGGAGCGCGACGCCGGTGTCGACGAGTGCGGTCGTCTCGCCGTCGAGCAGATACACGTCGTTTTCGCCCTCGAAGACGGTGTTTCCGAGCTGGATCCGTTTCACAGGGAACCGTCGTCGGGAGCCCTTTTGAGGGTTGCCACCGCGGAAATCGGGGCCGGGTGACGGACCGGGGGACGCCGATCCACTCCAGCGCGACTCACTCGAACACGTCGACCCCGGTGAACTCGAACCGGGTACCGCCGTCCGCGGCGTCGGTGACGCGTACGTCCCAGCCGTGAGCCGTCGCGACGGTCTGCACGATTTCGAGGCCGAATCCGGTGCCGCCGTCGCTCGTCGAAAACCCCGGATCGAACACCGCCTCGCGGTCGCTCTCGGGGATTCCGGGGCCATCGTCAGCGACGTAGAAGCCCTCGTCGACCTCGCCGATCGTCACCGTGACGTCGTCTCCCGCGTGCTCGATCGCGTTTCGCATGAGGTTCTCGAAGATCTGTCTGAGTCGGCTCCGATCTGCGCGGATCGTGCGATCGGACTCGACCCGAAGCGAGGCCGCTGCGGTCTCGACGCCGTCCCAGCACGTCTCAGCGAGGTCTCGGAGCGGAACCCACTCCGTCTCCTCGACGCCCTCGCCGTCGCGAGCGAGCGTCAGAAGGTCGTCGATAAGCGTCTCCATTCGCTCGTGGGCGTCGGCGACGGCGTCGAGGTGCTCGGAGTCGTGTTCCTCGCGGGCGAGCGCCAGCCGCCCCTGCGCGACGTTGAGGGGGTTCCGGAGGTCGTGCGAGACGATGCTCGCGAACGCTTCGAGCCGCTCGTTCTTGCGGCGGAGCGCCTCCTCGCGCTGCTCCCGCTCGCTGACATCTCGGATGACGCCGACGCGGTCCAGCTCGTCGCCCCCTTCGTCGGTTATATACTTAAAGCGCATCTCCACCGGAAACCGCTCCCCGTCTGCCGTGAGGAACTCGTACTCGACCGTACCGGTGTCACGGTCGCCCGCGTCCATCTCGCGGCGGACCCGTCTCGCCTGCTCTGCTGTCTCCTCCGTGACCCAGTCGTAGATGTTGGTCCCTCGCAGTTCCTCCCGGCTCACGCCCTTCATCTCGGCGTAGCGATCGTTGACGTATGCGATGGTCCCGTCGGGACGCACGGCGTAGACGGCGTCGTCGAGCGAGTCGAGAATCGTCTCGTACCGCCGTAACTCCTCGTCCCGAGGTGACCGTTCCGTCATAGCTCCTCTTGGACGGTCGTTTCAGTTGTTCCGTAATAAATGGGCCGTCGTGATCGTTGATTGTGAGGCCACTCTCGGTCGCTCGACTCGTGCCGAGCAGCCCTCGGAAGGAGCGCGGTTCCCGCCCGGATCCGGTGTGTTTTCGTCGCCCCGCGCCCTCGATCAGGCATGGAGTATCAACCGGGCGTATGCAACATCGGACCGGCCCAACAGCGACGGCGCCTCCTCCTCGGCGTCGGGTCGCTCCTGCTCGCGGTCGTCGCCGTCGGGGCGATCGCCGTGATGGAGTGGCCGCGCTGGACGCTGCTCGCCTCGCTGTTCCCGCTGTACGGCGCCGCGATGGGCTACTTCCAGTACCGCGAGCGGTTCTGCGTCGGCTTCGCCGGCGTCGGCGTCTTCGACGTCGGCGAAGGGACCAATCAGGTCCAAGACGCGGCTGCGCTCGAAGCCGACCGGCGGCGCGCGGTGCGGTTGAACGCGAAATCGCTGGCCGTCGGCGCGGTCGGAGCGGTTTTGATCTACGGCGTGTCGCTCGTGGTTTTATAAGTTGTTAGCGGGCGTGTCGTGAGTTCCGCTACGTACCCGATCGTTCGCTTATAAACAATCGCCGGGAGATCGACGGTGACCGCCTCCAAAGCCCCAGTCGCCGAGGGCGGCGCACGCTCGCTGTGCTCCTCACTCGGTCGCTACCGCTCCCTCGTTGCGGTGCTTACGTCGCCTGCGCCGCCCTCGGCGACTGCCCCTTTGAGTCCCACCCGCCCGCCAACCGCACAGCACCTCACGCCTCCCCAGCCTCGCCGCTCGCGCCCGATAGGCGCTCGCGGCGTCCAGCGAGGGACCGGAGGTCCCTCTGGCAGCCGGCGCGCAGCGCCGGCGACCTCGCGCATGCGACTCGCGGCCTGCAGCCGCTCGTCGGCACGCGCCACCGCACGGCACCGCGATCCGTGTCGTCTCCGCAGTCATCGCTAACCACACGAACGTGCACATGGAAAAGCATTAGAACCGGCTTGATAACCACGTAAGTGAATGAGTTTGTCCGAGCCGGACCACGAGCTCGTCGTCGCGGAGCTCGGCCGGGAGCCGACGGCGGCCGAGGCCGCGCTGTTCGAGAACCTCTGGAGCGAGCACTGCGCGTACCGCTCCTCGCGACCCCTGCTGTCGGTCTTCGAGAGCGAGGGCGACCAGGTCGTCGTCGGTCCCGGCGACGACGCCGCGGTCCTCGCGCTGCCCGAACCGGACGCCGCCGACGTTCCGGCCGCCGACCGCGACGCCGGCGACTACGGCGACCAGTACGTCACCTTCGGCGTCGAGAGCCACAACCACCCCTCCTACGTCGACCCGGTCGACGGGGCGGCGACGGGGGTCGGCGGGATCGTCCGCGACACCATGTCGATGGGCGCGTACCCGATCGCCCTCCTCGACTCGCTGTACTTCGGCGGCTTCGACCGCGAGCGCTCCCGCTACCTCTTCGAGGGCGTCGTCGAGGGGATCTCACACTACGGCAACTGCATCGGCGTCCCAACCGTCGGCGGCAGCGTCGCCTTCCACGACGGCTACGAGGGGAACCCCCTCGTCAACGTCGCCTGCGTCGGTCTCACCAACGAGGACCGGCTCGTGACCGCGACCGCGCAGGAGCCCGGGAACACCCTGATGCTCGTCGGCAACGGCACCGGGCGAGACGGCCTGGGCGGCGCCTCCTTCGCCTCGGAGGACCTCGCCGAGGACGCTGAGACCGAGGACCGCCCCGCGGTACAGGTGGGCGACCCCTACGCCGAGAAGCGGCTGATCGAGTGCAACGAGGCGCTCGTCGACGAGAATCTGGTCCAGTCCGCTCGCGACCTCGGTGCGGCTGGCCTCGGCGGCGCCTCCTCCGAGCTGGTCGCGAAGGGCGGGCTCGGCGCCCGACTCGACCTCGACAGCGTCCACCAGCGCGAGCCGAACATGAACGCGATGGAGATCCTGCTCGCCGAGAGCCAAGAGCGGATGTGCTACGAGGTCGCACCCGAGGACGTGGACCGCGTCGAGGCGCTCGCCGAGCGGTTCGACCTCGGCTGCTCCGTCATCGGCGAGGTGACCGACGGGAACTACGTCTGCGAGTTCGCGGGCGCCGGAGCCGGCGACGCGGACGATCCCGACGCCGAGTCCGAGGTCGTCGTCGACGTGGACGCGGAGTACCTCGCCGACGGCGCCCCGATGAACGATCTCGCGAGCGAGGCCCCGACCCAGCCGGACCGCGACCTCCCGGAGTCCGAGCCGCCCCTCCACGAAGCGGTCGAGTCGGTCGTGTCGTCTCCGTCGACCGCGAGCAAGCGCTGGGTGTACCGCCAGTACGACCACGAGGTCGGCGTCCGCACGGCGATGAAGCCCGGCGACGACGCCGCGATCATGGCGATCCGAGAGGCGGCGGGAGACGGCGAGGACAACACTGACGCCGACTCCGACCCCGGCCCCGAGGGCGTCGGCCTCGCGCTCTCTTCCGGGGCGAACCCGAACTGGACCGAGACCGCTCCCTACGAGGGCGCCCGTGCCATTGCCCTCGAGAACGCGACCAACCTCGCCGCGAAGGGCGCGGTCCCGCTGGCCGCGGTCGACTGCCTCAACGGCGGTAACCCGGAGAAGCCCGACGTGTACGGCGGGTTCAAAGGGATCGTCGACGGGCTCGCCGACGCCTGCGCCGACCTCGACACGCCGGTCGTCGGCGGCAACGTCTCGCTGTACAACGACAGTGTCGAGGGCCCGATTCCGCCGACCCCGACGCTCGCGCTGATCGGGACCCGGAGGGGATACGACGCGCCCCCTGCCGCGCTCGACGCCGACCACGCGAGCGACTCCGAGCTCCTGTTGGTCGGCGACGGCGGCGCTGACGGCGGCGCGCTCGGGGGCTCCGAGTACCTCGCGCGGGCCGGCGGGACGGACCGGTTCCCGGAGCTGCCGGATCCGGCGGGCGAGAATCTCGCCGATCGCGTCGCGTCGCTCGCGGCGGTCGCCCGTCACGAGTCGACGCTGGCGACCCACGACGTGAGCGACGGGGGGCTCGCGGTCGCGCTCGCGGAGCTGGTGACCGCCGACGCGGGCGCCGACGTGACCCTCCCCGACCGCGTCGCGGCCTTCGAGGAGACGCCGGGTCGCCTCGTCGTCCAGACGACTGACCCGGAAGCGGTCGCCGAGGCCGCGGGCGACCTCCCCGTCCTCCGGCTCGGCGACGTGACGACGGACGGGACGCTCTCGCTGTCGGTCGGCGACGACGCGGTCGCGTTTGACGCCGACGCGATCCGGGAGCTTCGCGGCGTCATTGAGCGCGAACTCGCCTGAGTCACTGCGCAGACGAACACCGGGCCGAGAGATTTACCGACCCACCGCATTATCGCGAGGAGGGATCGAGCGATACGCTTTTAGGTGTTCCTAAAATACGTAGTTCCAGTTACGGGACGCCGACCGGTCCGGCGCCCGACACACCGATGGCTCACACGCAATCAATTACACAGGCGCAGTCGGCCCGAGACGCGAGCGAGTCGCCCGCGGACGCGAACGGATCGCGCGCCGATGTGGCCGAGTCGAGCGCTGCGGCGTCGACGGACCCCGTGTTGTCGCTCTCGGGCGTGACGAAAGAGTTCGGCCCGGAGACCGCCGTCGACGGCGTCTCTCTCGACGTGAAACCGGGAGAGTTGCTCACCTTCCTCGGCCCGTCCGGCTGCGGGAAGACGACGACGCTCCGCGCCATCGCCGGGTTGGAGGAGCCCACCGAGGGGCAAATCACGATCGGCGGCGAGACGGTCTCGGGCGACGGCGCATTCGTTCCCCCCGAGCAGCGCGATGTCGGAATCGTCTTTCAGAACTTCGCGCTGTTCCCCCACCTCACGGTTCGAGAGAACATCGCGTTCGGCCTCGACGACGGTGCCGACGCGAACGGGGGTCGCGTCGACGAGATGCTCGACCTCGTCGACCTGCCCGAACACGGCGGGAAGACGCCGGACCAGCTCTCCGGCGGGCAGAAGCAGCGGGTCGCGCTCGCGCGCTCGCTCGCGCCGGAGCCCGACGTGCTCCTCCTCGACGAGCCGTTCTCGAACCTCGACGTGCGGCTCCGCGTCGAGATGCGCGAGGAGGTCCGCCAGATCCTGAAAGAGGCCGGCGTCACCGCCGTCTCCGTCACCCACGATCAGGAGGAGGCGATGTCCATCTCCGACCGCGTCGCCGTCATGAACGAGGGCCACATCGAGCAGGTCGGTCGTCCCGAGGCGGTCTTCGAGCGCCCCGAGTCGAAGTTCGTCGCCTCCTTCCTCGGCCGCGCGTCGTTCCTCGAAGGGCGGCTCCGCGACGAACAGGTCGAGACCGGCATCGGTCGGTTCGACGCCGTCACGCTGGAGGGGTACGACTCCGTCTACGACGGGGCGCCCGTCGACGTGCTCGTGCGCCCGGACGACCTCCGGGCGACGCCCGCGAGCCCCAAGCTGGCGGACGGGATCATCGTCTCACGGCAGTACGTTGGGCCCTCGTTCGTCTACCGGGTGGAGCTGGAGTCCGGCGACACGGTCCACTGCCTGCACAACCACGTCGAGGAGTTCGGACTCAACCAACCCGTCACGGTCGAACTTACTGCCGACCACCCGCTTGCGTGGTACCCGCGGTAAGCGGGTCGCTGTGGGCTGTTCTCGGTAGCTTTTAAACCCAGAGGGACGGCGACGCTCAGAAGGTAAAGAGGAACGGGATGACGTACGCGACCAGCAGGCCGACGAGGGTGACGGCCGCGCCGATACCGACCTCGCGGCTGCCGAATCCCTGCATGGGGGCTGTCACGCGCTCGTCCGGATCGGGTTCGTGTGAGTGATCGTCCATGTCCGAAGGTCAGTGCGGGGGACACATAAGGGCATCTGAACGGGGCGGTCGAGAGCGAGCCGCGGTGAAGACCAGGAAACGCTTTCCCGCGACCGACTCGAAACGTGGGTCGAACGACTCGCCGTCGAGGAGCGCTATGAGCGACTCACGAACGCCTGAAGCGGGTTCGGCCGAAGCCGACGACGACCCCGAGCGACCGCCCCGCTACGAGCAGGTGATCCGGTGGGCCGAATATATAAAAGAGCACCCGCCAGAGGTGTGGGGGCCACAGCAGAACGCGGTCGTGAACGGCCAGATCGAGAGCGCGCAGGCGGTCGACGTGAACGCCGAGGACAGACAGCGGATCCGGGAGTTCGCGCAGGCGGAACTCGACGAGGAGACGGATTCCGATACGGAACACGCGGAGCGGTCCGACGCGGAGTAGCCCGCGGTCAGTCCCTGATCGACTCCAACTTCCCGACGATCTTCGCGTACACGTCCGGCGCCACGTACCAGCCGTGATCGATCATCGCGTCGATGGCGTCTCGTCCCTCTTCTCCCGATAGCGTACCCTCCTTCACGGCGGCGAGGACGAGGTACGCGGTCCCGCGCGTCTCGACGTCCTCCACCTCTACCGCAGAGCGCCCCGCTGATTCGTCCATCACGGCGACCGCGTCGCGAGCGTTCGCGTAGGCCAGGACCGCGACGTCGGCGTCGCTCAACCCCGGATGTCGCGCGAGTCGCGTCGCGACCGGCGAGTCGTCGGTGCCGACGAGGTCATCTGTTTGAGAATATGTTGTGTTAGAAGTGTCGAGATCACATATACCAAAATATATTTCCAGGAACATGGAAGTCATAGCGAATCGGTATCTAAACAAGTCATTTAACAGCATCCGAGCGGTTATCGTAGATTCAAAAAACCACTGAGATCTATAAAATAATATTTTTTGTGTCTACTCCGAACTTTCTTGCTCGAAGATGCTCTCTCCACCAACTCTCTGTGACTCACTGAATGCCTCTACGGTAAAGTCGGTATCGGGGATCGAAGGTGCACTCTCATTTAGGACAGCTTCTGAAGCAATTACACGTGCGATGACATCAACGGACTCGCCTGGAGCAAGCTTCACATGACCTGCCTTCTCAATAAATTGATATCCAGTCGCACCGGGGTGCTTTCTGATACTTTTTTGTCCAGTCGTGCTCCCGAAAGTGGGTCCAGTAGTGGGTACTGAGTTTCGACCGATCACGCCGAACTGTCCACCAGATAAGTTATTAGCATCTCCACTCGGAACTACAATGAATTGGAAATCAATCCCGGCAGGAACCGTGATACCCGCTTCACTTGCAGCATTTCCGCTTGCCTGTGTTGTAATATCGTTGTTCGAGAGCGGGTTCTCCAATTGAATATATAGGGTTTCAGAGCCTTGGTTTTTAATTGTGAACGCAGGACGTGCTTCAGTAGCGCCAACATTAACTCCCTCTCCGCCATCTACCGTATCTGACGCAAAATCAATTGATAGCGTTCCTCCTGATGCGCTAACGAACGGCGAATCTGTGTTTCCAATCAGACCAACGTATGCATCCCCGTCTCCTGCTACGTCAACCTTGTAACCTCGATCGCCACGAATACTAGTCACTGCACCTGTACCCATTGCAGCCGAAGCACCCGTTGCCAATGCACCTGCGCCGATGATGAACTTGCGTCGTTCCATGGTTGGTCTACCTCTGTTGTCCGCACGCGACCCGCATTCGAGGACACGAGACATCTCGTGCCACCCGGGGTCGCTCTACTACACCCATGGGACGTATCCCACATCGTTATGAGTCAGCAGAAGATTCTCCGGGAGAGATTGAGATAGTTCCACCTAAGCTTGAAACTGCTCTGGTTGGGCTTGAAGACGCTTCACGCCAGCCCTTCACACCCGTAAATTAGATTGTGTTGTCCTGACGAATACTGGATCCTAAACAGCCCCGATGAGTCCGAATCGCAGTCTGAATTTAAAGAGGCTCTCGCTCACGGATTAGAACCACCGCGAACGGCTGGACGCCACATGCACGAAACCGAATTGAGAGAATCGAGAAGGTCGGTGATTAGTTGGATGCACAGCCGGGCGGATCATTAGATGGAATACCAAGTCCGCCGTTGTTAGGTTGGTCGAGATTACAGTCTCCCGAGTTCCACTGTGGATGGACGTGGGTGGTGCCATCGAGAGTGGCACCAATGATCGTGTCGCCTTCGACCCCGGATAGCTGACCCCGAAGCTTCTGTCCCGTGACGACTTCCACGTCGGTATCCTCCTCGATGGAGTTCGTTCCCCGGTTCGAAACGAGCCGATAAATATCAACGATTTCGTCTCGGTCATCGCCGAGAATCTCTGCGTTTCCGCCTCCGAAGAATTCTACCTCTGCATTCTCAAAAGAGACGTCTTGGTCCGCTCGTTTGATCGTGAATCGTCGCGTCTCCGTATCACCGAACAGCTGTGCCGTGACGCCGGCCCCCTCGACGGTAACCGTGACTTCGACCTGGACGCTCTCGCCGGGTGCGAGCCCCTCGACACGGCCGGTGATCTCTTCTTGCTCCCCAGTTCCGAACGAGGAGTCGCTGTACGACACCTCGGTCAACACGTTCCTTCCGTCATCGATCTCGACATCGACGATAGATATCTCGTTCCGGAAGCGGTTCGTGACCGTAACCAAGTGAACCGTCCCGTCGTCACGCAGATCCGCTGGGATCGTCTTATCCCACTCTTTATACCCCACGTACGCACTATCGTCATTCTCGACATTCACCTCAACACCCCGATCAGCCTTGACGCTGCTAAACGCGCCGGTCCCCATACTCATCGCCCCGGAGCTCGCACCGCCGAGCAGTAGGATGAAATTCCGTCGTTTCATTAGTGATGGGATCGCACGGTTCGGTCACTCGACACGACGCGTCCCGGACATATGGTTATGCGGCGCCGGAACCCGAGTAGGCGTCGCCTGAAACCCCCGCCCCCTACGTCAGTTCCGGCGGTTCGTCGGATTCGCCGACCTTCATCTCCGCGGTGTAGTACTTGTGGGTGATCGCGGAGAACGCGAACGCGACGACGATCGCGATCGTCCACGCGAACTCGGGCAAGAGGACGAACGGCCACGCGCCGAGCCACACCGCGCCGGCGAGCGCGGCGGCGACGCCCGAGAGCCCGACGTAGTAGGTGCTCCACGGGATCTCCTTCCCCTCGACCACGTCCATATATAAATCGACGTCCGCGAGCGCGGGCGTCGGCTCGACGATGCCGCGGTCTTTGTTGAACTCGACGACGCCCGCCTCGTCCATCTTCGGCAGGTGCGACTGCTGGAGCGCGGTGTAGACGCGCTTGCGATCGTTGCCGGTGATCTCCGCCGTGTCGATCCCGTTTTCCCACGCCGCGATCTGCTCGGCCATGTCGCCGATCTCGAGCCTGTCTTTCTCCTCCCGTTTCAGTAGATGGACCGCGAACCGCCGGCGCTGGTTCGCCAGCACGTTGAAGAGATCATCCTCCGAGACCTCTGTCGCCGGCTCGGCACTTCCCCCGTCAACCTGTTGTACCGACGCCATTTCTGTCAGACACATATGAGTAGAACAACATAAATCCCGTGGTTATGATAACCAGCTAAACTTTCTCACCGTTTAATCAATAGTTTGTAGAGGGTACTGAACCGCCTCCTCATCGGTTTACAAGCACGAAAATAGGGTTTACTGGCCTTGAAAAGTCGGAGGACTGATCAGCGGTTATCGGATTTTATCAGAATAAATATCTATTTCTCCCTCAACTACTGCCGGTTTAGGACGGGCCTGAATACGTTACGAGTGAATCTCAGGGCGGACCTGAAGCGATCGGCTCCGGGTTCAAGCGGGGGCAGAAGATTCGGTCCCCTATTTCGTCGTTATTGGAGATGCTTCTGGCGACTCATAACCATATCTGCGAAGTCCAATACGGGTAAATGAATGATTCACTGTCGTCAGTGTTGATGGAGATGATCACTCAACCTAACAAACTATGGACCGACGGAACTTCCTAAAAGTGGCCGGTGGAATCGGAGCAACAGCAAGTGCTGGCGGTGCAGGTATCTTCGCCATGTCTGGTGGGGCAGCGGCTCAATCTGGTGCGGACATCACAGCAACGGGGCCCTCCTCAATTTCGAATGACCGTGGAGATCTGACCAACGTCACGATCGACCCGTCTTTTCGCATCGAGTGGAAGAATCTCGACACGGCAGTCGGGAAGATCATGGTGCTCATAGAAGCCCGCACGATTGAAGGTGGTCAGGTGCAGGGAGAGGGCTGGAATCCCGTCCTGCGCATGACTCCGTGGCTAACTGAGAACCAAGAACTGAACGGTGGCCCCCATATCGATTACTCGAAACCCGGAACGACGGGCCACTTTGAGATCACAGGGACTGTCGGGAAAGCTCTCGCATACGCGTCTCGTGTCCGCGAAGGATCTTCGGAGCCAACTGCCCGACCAATTGAAGTTGTTAATGAGATAGGTCGTCCGGACTATTCAGGTGCTGACTGGTCTAGTCACCCAGATGGAATTTCTCCGGGTGGATACCTCGGCGGCGGTTCTATTGGAACTGCAAGTGATGCAGAGGGTGTATTAGGAGATGACATTGTGAACAATTTCCCTGGAGCCAGTGCCGGATATTATGGCGCTGCCATCAATACTGACAACTTAGACGTGCCAGAAGATGGTACGTCTGACACGGACACCGTGGAAATCCGTTATACGTTCGCTTTCTATACACCAACTTTCGCAAGTGAGAGTGAAGTCGGATCTGGGTGGTTCGAGAACGTCCGCTCGTCTGATTTACAGGAAGACGGTGGTAACTCCAAGCTCGTGATGGACGGTGAAGACGGGTATCCATCCGTGACTGACACCCCGGGTGTCGAAAGTCAGGCGTCGAACAATTACGACGCACTCCAATCGATCGCAGACAGCCACCCGGCTGTGGTCACCACGACTACCAGCTTCGGTGTCACAGTCGAAAACCAGGAATCCGAAACCACCATCGCTAGTGGCAGTACGAATACTGGCGCTTCAGGTGGTGGCCAGTAAACTAGCAGACTGATATTGTAGATAGATGCCAACAGCCCGCCGCACCCTGATCCTTGCCCTCGTCTTCGTAGCCGCAGGCTCGCTGATCTTCACCACGGGCGCGGCGGTCATCGACGGCCCGGCCGACACCTTCGCGGAGGACCGCCTCGCGATCCAGCCGGCCGACGGCCCGAACGGGCAGTACGCGTATTTAAATGACGACGACGAGATCGCGATCGCCGTCTCGGCGTCGAATCCGAACATCCGAGACCCCTCTTTCGAGGGCGTGAACGTCGGGACGACCGGACGGATCGACGACGTGTTCACGATCACGTACACGGCCGAACGGTACGCGCACGTGTGGATCGAGTACGAGAGCGAGAACGTCACCTTCGTCGTCGACGGCGACTCAATCGAGGGCGAGGCGAACAACGTCACGCTCGGACCCAACCAGACCGTCACGGTCGGCCTCGAACTCGACTCGCACGGCGCGGCCGCCGGGACGCAGTTGGGCGCCGGCGAGTTCTCGATCAGCGCGAAAATCGCCGACCCCGACGAGATGACGGGGATGAGCGCGTCGACCCAGGGGACGGGTGACGGCGGCCCGACCACGACGGTCAGGGCGCCGAACGCGACCTACCGCGAGTTCGTCGGGAGCGGTATCGACCGCGGGGAGTCGGTCCGGTTCCTCGCCGAGGGGATGCACCTCGACGGCGAGAACGTCACGCTGGAGGGGATCGACCTGAAGGGCGTCGACAACGAGCGCGTCGAGCTGGACGCGTCGGGGAGCCCGGAGCCGTTGGAGAACGGGGGCGCGCTCGACGCGCCGACGAGGCCGCGGTCGATGGCGTACCTCGGGCTGGAGCCGGCGTTCGCGCCCGACGCGGTCGACGCGGTGACGATCCGATTCAGCGCGGACCCGGCTCACCTCGACGCGACCGACACCGACCCCGAAGACGTGACGCTCTACCGGCAGACGGACGCGGGCGCGTGGGAGGAGGTACGTGTCGAGGTCGTCGACGAGGAGGTCGTCGATATCCTCGGGCTCCCCGCGGACCGCGTCCACTTCCGCGCGACGACCGAGACGTTCTCCACGGTCGCGGTCGCGGAGCGTGTCCCCCGGTTCGACGCGACCGAGACGACCCTCGAGACCCCGGCGATCGACCCCGGCGAGGAGGCGGCGGTCCGGGCGACCGTGGAGAACGCCGGCGGCGCGGCCGGCGAGCAGACGGTGACGCTGACGGCGAACGGCGACCCGGTCGCGAACGAGACGGTCGCGCTGGCGCCGAACGAGACGGCGACCGTCACACTCTCGGCCGCGTTCGATCGCGCGGGCGAGTACGACCTCGCGGTCGCCGGGACGGACGCCGGATCGCTGCTCGTCGGGGACTCGGCAGCCGACGGGAGCTCGACGAATAACGCGGTCGCGGGGAGCGAACCCGAAGCGGACACGGCTGAGGGTTCGGGCGGCGGACCGACCGAGGAGCCCAGCGCGATCGACCTCGTCGATCTCGGCGGCCTGATCGCATTCGTCGCGCTCGCCGTCGCCGGGATCGCGCTCGTCCGCCGGATGCCCCGGTCGTGATCGCCTCCGCGTCGACAGGGCTTAGCCGCCGGCCACCGAGGGTCGGGGCGTGATGTCCTCTTCGGACGCGCGGAGCGACGGGGTCGCGGCGGACCGAGAGTCGACTCCCGGATTCCGTCGCGAGCTGGTCGCGGGGGTCCGACTCGGTGACCTGCTCGTTCTCGCGACGGTGCCCGTCGTCCTCGGTGCCGTCTTCGCGCTGCCGGAGTCGACCCGGCGGTCGCTCGCGTTCGCGTACACCGACCCGACGGCCCTGACCGCCTTCACCGCCCACTACGTCCACCTCGACGCGGGCCACCTCGCCGGCAACGTGGCGGGATACGCGCTGCTCGCCGGCGTCGGCTACGCGCTCGCGGTGGTAGCGGGGTATCGGCGGTTCTTCATGATCGCGCTCGCGACGTTCCTCCTCGCGTTCCCCTTCGTCCTGTCAGCGCTGAACCTCGCCGTTCCGCGCAACGCAATCGGATTCGGCTTCTCCGGGATCAACATGGCGCTCGCCGGCCTGCTCCCGCTTCTGCTCGGCGTGTACGCCCGCGAGCGGTTCTTTCGGGAGTCGTCGCTCCGCGCGCTTCCCGCAGTCTTCTTCCCGCTCGTCGGCTGGATGGCGTTTCTGGCGTTACCGGTCCCGCTGGGGACGTTCGAGGGGATCGGTCTCGCCGGTCTCGCGACGGCGATCGCGGGGGGACTGCTCGGGCTGTTGTACGCATCGAGCACCGGGATCCGTGTCCGGGAGGCGGTCCGAAGCGGGGCCCGGGCCGCGGTGTCGAATCCGGGGGACGGCGATATGCTCGCGGTCGGCGTCGCGCTACTGGTCGGTTACCCGATCGTCGGGTTCCCCGCCGATCCGACGGGAGCGGACAGCGTGGTGAACCTCTACGTCCATCTGCTCGGCTTCTGTCTCGCGTTCATCGGGCCGTTTGCCCTGCTCGCGGCCGGGGTATTCGAGGAGTGAGCGTCCCTCGCCGCACCGCGTTTCGCCACCTCACCGCGCTGTCCCGAACCGCGAATTTATAACGTATCAATGACACTCTGGGATCGAAGACCGATTATGACCGCAGGCCGCCGATCGACGACGGACTGTCCCGTCCGACCGCCGAGACACGAGCCATGTCACTCAAACGCACTCTCTCGATAACGCTGCAAGTCGCGGTCGTGCTCGTCGTGGCCTCGCTGATCGTGGGGCAGTACCTCGGACAGCCGGTGCTTCTCAGCTACGTCGAGACCGGGAGTATGCAGCCCGTGCTCAACCCGGGCGACGGGTTCGTCGCGATTCCCGCGCCGCTCGCCGGGGGGATCGGCGTCGGCGACGTGGTGACGTTCGACGCTCAGGAGATCGAGGGCGGCGGACTGACGACCCACCGCGTCGTCGAGGAGACGGACCGCGGGTACGTCACGCGCGGGGACAACAACCCGTTCACGGATCAGGACGGTGGCGAGCCCGTCGTGCAGGAGGCCGACATCGTCGCGAAGGCGCTTACGATCGGCGGGAGCGTGGTCGTCATCCCCCACCTCGGCACCGTCGCGATGGGGTTCCAGTCGGCGCTCGGCTCGGCCCAGACGTGGCTGGCGGTCACGTTCGGGGTCCGGTCGCTACAGGGCACACAGGGGCTCGCGTACATCCTCTTCGGGCTCTCGGCGGTCGCGTACGCGGTCGATTGGTACCTCGACAAGGGGAGCCGCGAGACGCGGGAACGCGATCGCTCCCGCGACGACGGGATCTCCGTGTTCGCGATCGTCGGCGTGCTCGCGTTGGTGTTGATGGCGACCGCGACCGCGGCGATGGTCGTGCCGGGCGGGAGCCAGGAGTACGGGGTCGTGAGCGCCGAGTTCGAGTCCGAGAACCCCACCGTCATCGAAAGCGGCACGAGCCAGGAGCTGGAGTACGTCGTCCCCAACGCCGGGCTGGTCCCGGTGTACGCGTACGTCACCCCGCAGAGCCCGGGCGTCGACGTCGATCCCGAGCGCGTCGCCGTCGGGAGCCGGGGGGAGGCGTCCACGACGGTGACGCTCACCGCGCCCGACGAGACCGGCTACTACCGGCTGATCGTCGTCGAACACCGGTACCTCGCCGTGTTACCGCCCGGCGTGATCGACGAGCTGTACGGGGTCCACCCGTGGGCTCCCCTCGTCGCGATAAACGGCCTGCTCGGCGGCGGCATCGTCGGGCTCGGGCTGTTCCTGCTCCGGGGCGAGCCCGCGCGGATCCGCTCTCGGGAATCGCGCGAGAAATCCCCGCTGTATCGCCGCGTCCTCCGCGAGATCTACAGGTGACCGAATGAGTCAGACTCCCCCCAACGAAACCCGACTCCGCCTTCGGGCGGTACTGAACGCACAGTTCGCCGTGATCCTCGCCGTCTGTCTCGTCGCCGCGGCGGCCGGGGGAGCGCTCGTCTACACGACTCACGTCGATCCGGGGACCGAGACCGAGACGCGGACCGTCTCGTCGCTGACCGTCGAGTCGGAGTACGTCCACTCCGCCGAGGTGACGGAGCCGAACTCGGTGTTCGACACCGGAACGGTCCTCGACGACCGGACCACCTACTTCACGGGGGTCGCTCCCATTCTCGACGTCGGCGTGCAGACGAGCTACGCGGCCGCCGACGCGAGCGACGTCGAGGTCTCCTTCGAGTCGGTGCTCGTCATTCGGAACGTCGGCGACGGGGACGGCGAGGGAGAGGGCGGCGAAACCGTGTATTGGGAGGAACGGGAGACGCTGGCGACCGAGACGGTCTCGGGGGTCGGGCCCGGCGAGACCGCGACCGCGTCGTTCGCGCTCAACAGCTCCGCGGTCGACGCGACAGCCAGCGAGATCGAGTCGGAGCTCGGTGCGTCGCCCGGCGAGACGGAGACGCTCGTCACGACGGACGTGACCGTCGAGGGCACGATCAACGGCGACTCGACCTCGTACGCGCGGACGATCGAGATGACGCTCGACCACAGCGAGGACACGTACGCCGTCTCCGAGCCGGGGGTCCAGTCAGACACGAGCGAACAGACCGAGCAGGTCACCGTCGAGCGGAGCTACGGGCCCCTCCGCTCGGCGGGCGGACCGCTGCTGCTCTTGGCGGGGCTCGCCGGACTCGGCGGGCTGGCGTACGCCCGCCGCGAGAGCGACCTCGCGCTCACCCCCGCAGAGCGCGAGTACCTCTCGTACCGGGACGACCGCTCCGAGTTCGCGGAGTGGATCACGGCGATCCGGCTCCCCGAGTCGGTTCACGAGCGTCCGGAGGCCGAGGCGTCGACGCTCAGAGATCTGGTCGACTTCGCGATCGACAACGACACCGGCGTCGTCGAAGACCCGGCGACCGAGGCGTACCACGCCGTGACGGAGGAGTTCGTGTACACCTACACGCCGCCGGCGCTCGCGGCCGAGAGCGGTGTCGCGGACGAACGAACCGGCAGCGATCCGGTGGTCAGCGACCCGACCGGCGCCGACGAGGTGGTCAGCGGGTCCGCGGCGATCGACGACGACGTGAGCCTCGCCGGCGCGTGGACCCGGGCCGGACACGATCCGGGGACCGTCCCCCGCGACCGGCTGTCGGCCGCGAGGAGCGAGGCGTCGTCGCCCGAGGACGACGCGGCGTCGGTCGGTGAAAAGTAACCTACTTGAGTGCGGACGGGCAACCATCGGGTGCAGTCCCGTGGTGTAGTGGCCAATCATAATGGCCTTTGGAGCCATTGACGGCGGTTCGAATCCGCCCGGGACTATTCTCCGAACGAAGTGAGGAGAATAGTCGCAACGAGGATTCGAAGCAGGGAACGGAGCGAAGCGGAGTGACCGTGGTTCGAATCCGTCCGGGACGACTCCCGAAACGGTGCGAATCCTCTTTTTAAGTGAATGGGACCGCTTTTTCATCCGACGAACGCCGCGTGTCGGGTTCTCCTTCGCGGGCGGGCGACCGCGCGAGTCGTCGACGTCGACACTCCGGAACGCGTCGCAACGCTGTGCGGGTTCGGCGTCGAGGGAGAATGTGCGGCGCGGCCGGACGCGACCCCCTACCCGAGGCGGTGACACGCCCGACCGCGTCGCGTGAGTGTCTACGTCCCCGACCGCCCTAAATACCCCGTGGCTGGATGCCGCCGCCGCGCAACGAGCTGCCCACCCACCACCGCGCGCAAGCGGTGCCGGCGTAAAATCGCCCCGATCCGGCGCTCATTCGGCGTCGATCGAGTGCCTTTATACCACGATCCGGGAGTCGCCCGATCCGCGTTTGAACGCTGATCGGCCGTTTTAGGCGCTCTCGTGCGGTTGTTACGGATTACCACACGGTGCACACCCCACAAAGCATTTATACCGAACGACGTATGTTTCGCTTGCAACCCCTACCCAAATGACTGCAGTACTAAGTACCGAGAACCGAGTCCGGTCGCACTTTGATGATCTTGTCGGCGGCGACGACGATCGGGCGTCAGGTGCCGGGAAAGCTGCTGTGGTCGATGCAGACAACACAACACACAATGACAAACGACAATAACACACGCAAGAAGGTCAACGCGATCTTCTTTGCGGCGGTCATGGTCATCTCCATGGTCGCAGTCGGATTCGCCGGATTTGCCGGCTCCGCTGCGGCAGTGGAAAGTGGTGACACCATCACTTTTGATGACCAGACACTCGATGACGATGGAAACGTAACGGTTACAACTACTAATGTTAATGGCGCATTCGACGGTTCGGTCGTAGTCACTTATGGTGCCTCCGACACGGTTGCCGGAGTCACTAACGTCACTGAAGACGGTGAAGTCTCTGTAAACATTGCCGACACTGGTGGTTTCCCCGGTGAGCACACTGCGCGCCTGCTCAACGAGAGCTATACAGGTGACACCGGTGCCGCTCTTGATACGGGTGGGACCATTACCGAGGTTAACAATGAGATTGCCTACGTCGCCGATAGTGACTTCGACGTTGCAGTTGACCAGGAAGATCTGCACAACAGCGGATTAGTCTACCAGGGTCAGCAGGTTCTCGTGTACAATCTGTCAACGGATGCCACTGCGACGCTGCAGGAACGCGTCGACAATGACAACACTCGGACCCGTGCCCAGCTGTCTACGGACAGTAACGGTACGGTCCTGCTGAACACTGAGAGCCGCGACGAAGGCGACTACTTCATCCAGGGCGCTGATTCGAGCGGTTCCAATAGCGCTTCGGATACCTTCGAACTCATCGCACAGGACCTCTCCGCCGAGTTCGACGAGACCTCGGTTGACAATCGCGGGAGTGGTGCCGAGACGTTCGTCACCCTTGAGTCCGATCTGCGTACGGAATACCCGGTCACCGTAAGTGCTGGTGGTGACCTCACCGCGGACGAACTCGAAGACATCTTCGGCGCTTCCAACGTGGAAAGCAAGAATGACGACGACGACGAAGTCTCGCTCGGTACGGTCTCTGACGACGACGTCAATGTCGACTTCGACGAAATCGACGCCGGCGACTACGAGTTCACCTTCAGCGTTGACGACACGACCGCCGAGGATACGGCCTCGGTGACTGTCAACGACGTCGGCGAAGGCGAACTTGATGTTGACCCGTCGTCAGTTACCCAGCAGCAGGGTGACGTTGTCCCGATTACCGTGACCGCCTCGGAGGCGGCTAGCTCCGGGACGCTCGTCATCGGTAGCGATGACGTTGGCTACCAGGCGAACGTCTCCATCGATGACTTCGGTGACAACGACGAGATCACGATCTACTTCAACACCTACGCGGCTGGTAACAGCTCCGTCGCTGCTGGAGACACAGTCTGGCTCGACTCGGACGACGCTGACGACGACGCGTCGATCAGCTTCGAAGATGCGAACCAGACAACCGGTATCGACATGCTCGACACGGGCGACTACGAACTCGCAGTCTCCACGTCGAGCAGTCCTTCGAACACGCTCGAGACTCCGGACAACATCGGCTCGCTCTTCATTGAAGAGCGGTCGACCTCCGAAACGATCAACACCTGGACTGTCTCCGACAACGTTGCTGGTGACATCACCAGCGCCGACGAGCCTGTTGACGCGCTCAACGACCGCGTTGGCGAAAACGTCACGCAGTCCAGCAGCATCGCGAACGGCGACCGCGTCGTTCACCAGATCGAGGCCTCCGGCCTGACCGGTCTCCTCGAAGCGACTGGTGATGACGGCGACGCCGCTCAGCTCAACGCTGCTCTCAACGGCGACGTTACCGACAGCAATGCGGAAGCCGACTTCGACGGTAACTCGCTCGACCTCCGCCTTCGCGAGACGCGCGAGAGCGTCGGTCCGAACGCTCAGCTCCGGACGGTCAACCTGAGCGAGACCACGTACGATGTCATCGTTGACGATGAGACGGACAACCTCTACGTCATCGTTGACACCGACACGATCACGTTCGAAAACGACGATAACCTCGCAAGCGACGAAGAGGTTGAACTCGAAGCGCGCTTCCGCGTCCAGGACGCGCGCCTCCTCGAGTACAACACTCTGGAAGAGACGAACGACGACGTCGACAGTGTTGAAGATATCCTTCAGACCGCTACTGGAGTCTTCGACATTGTTGAGTCTTCGGGCGAATTCGATCAGGATCCGTACAATGTGACGAACGCGGAAGGTCAGACGGTCGAGGGGACGACGAACCTCGCGCCCGGTTCGGAACTGACGCTCCGCGTCCGTTCCTCTGGTGACACCCGTCCTGCCTTCTCGAACGCCGAGACGGTGACGGTTGCCGCTGACGGCACCTGGGCCACCGACTTCGACTTCAGCGAACAGAGCGTTGACGACGAGTACACGATGACGCTTCGTAACTCGCTGTTCGCCGAGAACCCGTCCGTTGACGGAACGGTCGTCGAGTCGACTGAGGAAGTCGCGACCTTCGAGGTCTCCGGTCTCGAGCCCGCCGAGGCAACCGCCACGGCTGGTGACTCGGTGACCGTCTCCGCGACGATCGAGAACACCGGCAACGCAGAGGGTACCCAGACTGTCGCGCTCACGCTTGACGGCAACGAGCTCGACACGACGGACGTCACGCTCGCGGGCGGCGCGAGCCAGACGGTCGAGTTCACCGCGGACACGACCGACCTCGAAGCCGGTGACTACACGCACGGTGTGGCCACCGACGACGACGAGGCAACCGGAACGCTGACCATCGAGGCCGCCTCCGACGACGGCTCCGACGGCAGTGACGGGTCCGACGGTTCCGACGGCTCCGACGGCAGTGACGGTTCCGACGGCTCCGACGGCTCCGACGGCAGTGACGGTGGCGACGACAGCGGCTCCGAAGACGGGACGCCCGGCTTCGGTGCGCTCGTCGCACTCGTCGCCCTCATCGCGGCTGCGCTCCTCGCGACGCGGCGTCACGAGTAACGTAGCTGCGACGCGTCACACTCGCTAACTACCGGCCCTCACGGGCCGACCCACACGCGGTCTTTCTTTATCGAACTCGACCACCCAGCGACGGCTCCGGAGCGAATTCACTCACGCGTCTCGCAGCCGCCTCGACGGAACGCCGACCAGCTACGCGTCGCCACGCAGCGCAGCGCGAGCGCGGTTCGATCTCTCTAAACCTAGCCGTACTGCACGCAACACCGCAAGCGCTGGAGAGACAGAGCGAGTCCGAATCCGTCGAGATCACTTCTCGTCGCGCTCGTCTGTACCCGACCTCCCGTTTCCGATATGTGTGTCATTTTTTACCATGCAGATCGTGTACTTCCTATGGATCCGACCGAGTACCACGAGACAGTCGCCGAGAACCGCCGGAAGCACGGCTTCGAGGCGATCGACGCGCACACAAACGGTTTCGATCCGGTATGGGAGGCACGCGACCACGACGCCTCGGTGGGATCGGTCGTCGTCCTCGCGACGCTCGTCGACGACCAGGTTACCGACCCCGACGAGGTCGTCGCGACCGCCGACGAGTTCCGGGACGTGTTAGTCGACCGGGTGGACGACCGACACGGGTCGACGACGCCGCTCGGCTACGTCGCCTTCGCGGTGCCGGACCCCGATCAGTCGCTCGTCGACGCGGCGCGCTCGTACACGGTCGCTCGCCGCCGGACCAACGTGTTCCCGATCGTGTACGACTGCGAGGCGGAGACGCTCTACCGACACGAGGTCCCGCGACTGAAGGGACGAGGAATCTATCGCAGACAGGCCGAAGACGCCGAACGGCTGTTCAAGATTTAAAAGACCGGTAAAAAGCGAGCCGCCCGTTCAGATCAGACGCTCTGCGATCCGACCGGCGCCCTCGGCCGCGGCGGTCGCGGGGTCGTCGGGAGAGACGACCTCAACGTCGCGGTCGAGTTCGGCGGAGAGCCGCTTCTCGAACTCCTCGGTGAGCCCGGGAATGCAGGCCATCCCGCCGGTCGCCGCGATGGGGCGGCCTAACGCGAGCTGGTACGGCTTCATGTGGTCGTTCGCGAGCTCCGGGAGGAACTCGTTGGCGACGATGTCGACCGCCTCGTCGATGTACCGGTCGACCGGCTCTCGCACGCCGCGGTCGACGGTGAACTCGTGGCTCCCGCCGCCGGGCTGCTGGATCACGTCCGTGAACGGTTCGAAGTCGTACACGTCCGCGTGCTCTTCCTTATACTCCCGGGCGGTCGTCCGGTCGATGTGGACGCGGCCCTGGCTCTCCTCCTCGACGGCGGCGACGATCCGGCGGTCGACCTCGTTACCCGTCACCGAGCCGGTCGAGAACGGCGAGAGCTGCTCGCCGCGCCGGTAGGCGCAGGCCTCCAGCGTCGTCGACCCCATGTTGATCGAGACGAACACCTCGTCGATGGCGTCGAGGTCGTCGCCGTAGGCGGGGATCGCCCCGCACAGCGACTCGGGGTAGCTCCGCGTCTCGACCTGCCCGATCGACGAGCCCTCGATCACCGACTTGAGGTTGTTCACGCCCGCCTCGTTGTCGATCGTGGGGACGGCGTAGACGACCGCGCTGTCCTCGGGCACGTCGTGCGCGTCCACGAGCGCCTCGAAGAAGCGCTCGGCGTCGGCGACGCTCTCGTCGTCTTCCGGGAGCCCCGAACGAAGCATAAAGCGCACCGTGTCGGGGTACTCGATCGCGGCCTCGTGGCCGAACAGCACCTTCTCGTCGCCCGTGATGGCGTCCTCGTAGGTCGCCAGACACGTCAGCGTCGAGTGGCGTTCGCGCCCGCCCCGTCCGTCGGGGATGTCGAGCACCGTCCGGGTGCTACCGAGTTTCACGCCGACCGCTTCGGGGCCGTCTGTACCGTTGATGTCTGTGGATTCGTCGTCGTCGTCGCTCATGATGTACTCGCACACGAAGCGATCCGGACGATGGAGACGAGACTGATCCGATGGTCCGCAGGGGTGAACGGCCGGTCGTATCGCGGGGCGTCGAACCCCTCCAGCCGACGCCCGAGGGCCTCGACCACGCCGTCGTCGACCCACCCGAGCTCGCCGTAGTACGAGAGCGCGTCCCGGCTCCGCACGTGGCCGCCGACGTCCACGAGGTAGCCGAGCCACTCGCCGATCTCGTGTTCCGCCTCGGGCGAGGCCGGGATCGCCCGTAGGTACGGGCGGTCCTCGGCGTCGGATCGGTCTCCGTCGCCGGACAGCCGCACCCCCCGCTGACGCTGGAGCAGCTCGGTGAACGCGGCCGAGCGGGCCGCCTGCTCCGCTCGATTCCGGTTCGGTTGACGAAGCGACCGCTCCCGAGGCGCTTCGTCGGCGCCGTCCCGCGGTGCGTCCGCGATCCGGCGCAGCTCCCGTACGTCGTAGTGCCGTGGATTCAGACTCATATTCCGTCCGTTGTTCGCGTCCGTACCATCAGAATCGCCGTCACGCTATATGGTAGTTCCCCCACAGATATCACTACTGAGAAGCCAGTTATTCACCACCGAAGACGTCTCGTCCGGCACTGCCGTGACTGCTCGCTCCGTCTCCGTCGCACGGATTCCGCCGTATTGTCGCTTTCCACCGACGCCGAGGGCGCCTCGGGACGAACCGCGACAGCGACGTTCGTCCCGTGCGTTTCGGTCGCGTTCGGTGAGCTACTTCCTCGGCCGAGTTCCGAACCCTTCGACTGCGTCGTTGAATCCGACGACTGCACCGAGGTTACTGTTCGAGCGCTTGTTCGAGGGTGTCGACGGTGGCCGTCACACGAGTTCGCGGTCTGCCGCGCCCGTGTGTACCCGCACAAAGCGGTACGTGACACGCTTCCAGCCGGGAACTCCGTGGCCAGTCGGATCGCTCACCGATGTCAGACTGCCAGCACGGCGCTTGCGAGCCAGCGACGCGGCTTGCATCGCTGAGGGACTCCTCGCGTGGGAGGTGCTCCAGTGAACCGGGGCCATTGACGTTACATTCCGTCGCCTTACTGCGATTCCTCGGGATCGAGTGCCCGTATTCACAGGAGCTTATAAGCTCTATAACAATACGATAATCCACGCTTGATGCGTGTATGAACGAAGACGTCAAAAAAGACGACACGACGTCTGTAGACGCCAATTCTCCGGCTGGCGAGGGCGCCGATCGCTCGCTAGACAAACAGTTCGCCGACTCTTGGTCACCAGCACTGAGGGGTCGAAACATTCTCACCGGTAACGTGTGGTTTCTCTCACTGTACGTCGTTCTGATTGCCGGGTTCTCGGTTCTGTATCTCGACCAACCGCTTCACTTCGACGAGGGGATATTCCTCACTCTCGGAGAACAGATCGCGTCGGGAGAGACCCTCTACGTTGACATCGCTGATCAGAAATCCCCTGGAATCTTCGCTCTCGCCGCGATAGTCTACAACTTACCCGGGGACCCCGTGGTTATCACTCGACTGTTCACGTACGGCGTCACTGCGGGTTCGGGACTTCTGGTCGTTCGTCTCGGACGGGAGTTCTACGGTCGACGGGCGGCTGAAGGTGCCGGTATTCTCTTCGTCGTCATGTCGTTTCTCCCGCACTTCGACGGATTTTACTACATGACTGAACCCTTCGCCGTGTTCACTCTGCTTATCGCTGCCGTACTGCTCGGTTACGACACGCTCTTGTCGAAGGCTGCGGCCGGTGTGGCACTCGGCGCCGGCGTACTCTTCAACCAGACTGTGTTTCTGTTCGGTGCGACGATCATCGTGTTCTACGCTATCAGAATGCGATACCCAGAACGACGGACCCGCCAGTACCTGAAAGACTCGATGATACAGATACTCGCCATCGGTGCCGGATTTCTCGGAACGATGGCAGTGGTGTTTCTGTTCCTTGCCTCGCAGGGAATCGCGGGGGAGACGTTCTACTTCTCCCTCGTCCTTCCGCTAACCGGTTACAACACCCCGTTCAGCTATGAGGGGCACGTATTAGCGTACGCGACGCTGATGCCGGTCTTGCTTCTCGCCGGTGGAGTACTGATCAACACTGTCGTCTCAGTCGTCCGCGGCGACCGAGTCGACGAGCGACTCCTGTTTATCGTACTCTGGGCGGGGATACTGAGCGTCCCTGCCGCGACCGCATTCTCGGGAGACCACAAGTTCCTGTTTGCGTTCCCCGCACTGGCGCTTCTCGCGGTCACCGGCCTAGTGACCGTCTCTCGGAAGGCCCTGAAAAACCGCGACCAACTCCGATCTCTACCTCGAATCCCGGATCGATCGGCGCTGATCAGCGGTCTGATGGTAGTCGCGGTGCTTTCGACGGTAGTCGTCTCCGGGGGCGGAAACATCTACTACGCGTCGAACGTCGTCGACACAGACATCGAAACCGAACGAGACGCCGTTACAACCGCGGTCGAGGGTCTCGAAGGACCGATGTACGCTTACAACGTCCAGGCACAGCTGTACATCCATACGGATATCGAGCCTGGGACGTTCTACATGGGAACGATTTACAGCGACGAACTCGCTCAGAACAAGATATCCAGCCTCGAACGCAACGAGGTCCGGTACGTACTGGTGAGGCGGTCCGAGGTAACAGCGGACGAAGTCGTCCCGCAGGGGTATTGGTCCGATCACAAATCACTCATGACCGAGCATCTCAACGAGAACTACGAACCGGTACGTCACACTGAGGAGTACGTCGTATTCGAGCGGACGGGTCGGTCGTGAGACTCGGAGCGGTATCTGATCCCGTTTCGGCTCTTGACACCGTTCTCCTCCGTTGAGCTATCTCTCATCAACGTCTCTTCGACGCTCCCTGAGCGGGCCGTGAACCTGAACGCAGTCTGAATCCTTCGACGAGGCCTCGTAGCACACGAATGTGAGGGTCTCGGTCGAATCGAGGCCCCCCTTCGCGCTATCGCCGCCGTACTCGCTCACTCGGAGGAGGGACTGCTCGCCGTCGTAGTAATCGCTCAGCGGCACGGCGTACGCGTCGTCATCATCTGCCAATCCGAGGATGCCGTGCTTGCCCGGTCGCAGGTACCCGTTGACGACGGACCCCGGGCATTCAGCTGGTGTACACCTACTCTGCGCGTTCTATCAGATACTCTCACGGCTGATCACGCGGGCTCGTCGGTGGCTCCCCGTTCTCCCCTCGAACCGACGAGCGCGTGGAAATTTCGGTTCGAGTTCGGCGTCCGAGGCTCAGTCCGTATCCGCCCACGGGAGCGGCTCGGTACACCAGTGACAGAAGTCGAGGTCAGCGTCGGTCTCCTTGCCGCAGTTCGGGCACTCGACTTCCGGTGGTTTGTCGTCGCTCTCGGCGGTGCTTCCGGTGGCGGTCGGGGTCGCGGGCGGTGAGTTCGCGCCGGAGGAATCGCCGGGGCGCTCGCTGCTCGCCTCGCCGTCGTCGCTCGCGGCACGGCGCCGGATCGCCTCGGCGGTCGCGTCAGCCCGCCGCCGCTCGGCGATGTCCGCCCGCCCGACGAGGTACGCGTCGACGGCGGAGAGGACGTACAGGATGGCGATCGGCAGGGTCACGTCCGTCGGGAGTGCGGCAGCCGTCTCAGCGGCCTCCGTCGGCGACACCGTGGAGCCGACGGGGACGTCATAGAGGGCGAACAGCGCCACGCCGCCGCCCACGATCGTCAGGTGCCACAGCAGCGCTCGCCCCCAACGGCGCAGGGTGAGGTGGCCGAGGCCCGGCAGCACCATCGCCAGCAGCGCGGCGAGCAGCGGGCGGAACTGGTCTCGCATACCGCGCCGGTTCGGTCGGCCGGTACTTATGCCTGCGGTGTCGTCGGCGTCACCGGTGGTGTCGGTGTTGTCGGCGTCGTCGGTGTCGTCAGTGTCGTCGGTGGCATCAGTGGCGTCGTCGGTCGGCGTCACGGTGTGCCGTTTCCCGCGATGCGACGCCGGCCCGCCGCCGCGGATAACAACCGTTAATCGACGGCCACCCGTCCCACTGCCATGAGCAGGCAGCGGTCGACCGCGTTCGTTCCCGGTCACGTCACCGCCTTCTTCAGCGCGCACCCGGCCGAGCGCCCCGCGGCCGCCGGATCGCGCGGTGCCGGAGTGACGCTCACCGACGGGGTCACGGTTCGGGTGTCAGCGTCGGGCGACGGAGATGCGAGCGACGGGCCCGCCGGTTCCCGCACCATCGACGGCAAGTCGGGAACGATCGGCGCGGTCGAGGACGTCCTTGCGGAGCTGGGTGTCTCCGGAAACGACGACCGCCCGCCGGTTGATGTCGCGGTCGAGACGGACCTCCCGATCGGCGCCGGCTTCGGCGTCTCGGGGGCCGCCGCGCTCGGTGCCGCGTTCGCCGCGAACGACGCCTTCGACCGCGGGCGCTCCGAGAACGACCTGGTCCGGCTCGCCCACGAGGCGGAGGTGGGTCGCGGGACCGGCCTCGGCGACGTGGTCGCGCAGGCGCGCGGCGGGGTCCCGATCCGGCTAGAGCCCGGCGCACCGGGGGTCGGCGCACTCGACGGGGTTCCAGCGACCGCGCGAGTGGAGTACGTCACGTTCGGCGAGCTGTCGACCGAGGACGTATTGAGCGGGGACACGACGGCGCTCTCCGCGGCCGGCGAAGACGCCCTCGACCAGCTCCGCGCGGACCCGTGCCTCCCGACGATGATGGACGCGGCCCGCGGGTTCGCCCGCGAGGCTGACCTCCTCGTTCCCGAGGTGGCCGAGGCGATCGCGGCGGTCGGTGACTCACTTACAACCCCCGACGACTACGGCGCCGCCATGGCGATGCTCGGGCGCACCGTCTTCGCGCTCGGCACCGGGCTCTCCGACGCGGGCTACGATCCCGAGGTCTGTCGGATCGACGCCGCGGGCGCGCGGCTTGTTGAACGATGAGATCTCTGTCGGCAGATTTCCTCTCGTACCGCTTGGTGCCTCGCTGAGTAATACTTATTTATCATTACCGCAAAAGTATTGGTAGGGTATGCCCCGGGTTACCACGAAGGGACAAGTCACGATCCCGAAAGAGATTCGGGATGCTCTCGGAATCGAGCCCGGTGATGAGGTCGACTTCGAGCGGGTCGGTTCCGAGTATCGACTTCAGAAGCGATCCCCGACCACCGAAGACGGTGAAGATCCGTTCGAGAAGCATCGCGGGAGCGCAGATAGCGACGAAACGATGCCAGAACGGATGCGTCGACTCCGTGGCGAATATCCGCGCGAGACGGATGAATCGCCTCCGGCTGACGAACCGTCCGACGACGAGAAAACAGGTGCCGACCCGTGACGACGGCCGTCGACACGAACGCGTTCCTCGCGCTCCTTTACGACGACGAGTACGCCGACGCCAGTGAAGCGGCACTCAGACGCGCGTACCGGGAGGGGGCGGTGGTCGTCACACCGATCGTACATGCCGAACTCGCGGCCGACGGCCGTTTCGACTCACCCGCCGACCTCGATCGGTTCCTCGAGGATTTCAGCGTCAACGTCGTCGATCCATCGCGTGAGGCGCGATTTATCGCGGGCGATCGGTTCCGAGAATACGTGGACCGTCGACTGGACGGGATCCAGTGTCCCGCGTGTGGCGAGAACCGATCTATCGACTGCGAGGCGTGCGGCGAGTCGCTCTCGCGGCGACAGCACATCGCCGCCGACTTTCTCACCGGTGCGCACGCCGCCGTCGACTGCGACGGCTTGGTCAGCTTCGATACGGGGTTTTATTCGACCTACTTCCCGTCGCTGGCGGTGGTCCCGAACTGAACCGATCGCCTTCCCGGATCCCTCTGCTGACAACCCTCGTCACCGCCGCCGACGAACAAAGCTTTACCGCGTCGGCCGCCTAGCTCCGGCAAATGGTACTCGACGACCTCGGTACGTCCCTCCGGAGCAGCCTCGACAAGCTCCAGGGGAAGTCCCGACTCTCCGAGAGCGACGTCGAGGAGATCGTCAAGGAGATCCAGCGTTCGCTCCTCTCCGCCGACGTCGACGTCTCCCTCGTAATGGAGCTGTCGGACTCGATCAAGTCCCGCGCCCTCGAAGAGGAGCCGCCGGGTGGCACGACCGCGAAGGACCACGTACTCAAGATCGTCTACGAGGAGATGGTCGAGCTGGTCGGCGACTCCACCGAGCTCCCCCTCGAAAACCAGACGATCCTGCTGGCCGGTCTCCAGGGGTCGGGGAAGACCACCTCCGCCGCGAAGATGGCCTGGTGGTTCTCGAAGAAGGGGCTCCGCCCCGCCGTCATCCAGACCGACACCTTCCGACCGGGTGCGTACGATCAGGCCAAGCAGATGTGCGAGCGCGCCGAGGTCGACTTCTACGGCGACCCCGACAACGACGATCCGGTCGCGATCGCCCGCGAGGGCCTCGAAGCGACCGAGGACGCCGACGTGCATATCGTGGACACGGCGGGGCGCCACGCGCTCGAAGACGACCTTATCGCGGAGATCGAGGAGATTGAGCAGGCGGTCGACCCCGACCGCTCCCTCTTGGTGCTCGACGCCGCGATCGGGCAGGGCGCGAAGGACCAGGCCCGCCAGTTCGAGAAATCGATCGGCATCGAGGGCGTGATGATCACCAAGCTCGACGGGACCGCGAAGGGTGGCGGCGCGCTGACGGCGGTCAACGAGACCGACTCCTCCATCGCCTTCCTCGGGACCGGCGAGACGGTCCAGGACATCGAGCGGTTCGAGCCCTCCGGCTTCATCTCCCGGCTGCTCGGGATGGGCGACCTCAAGCAGCTCTCCGAGCGCGTCGAGCGCGCGATGGCGGAGACCCAGGCGGAGGACGACGACTGGGACCCCGAAGACATGCTGAAAGGGGAGTTCACCCTGAAGGACATGAAAAAGCAGATGGACGCGATGAACAAGATGGGGCCCTTAGACCAGGTGATGGACATGATCCCCGGACTCGGCGGCGGGATGATGGATCAGCTCCCGGACGACGCGATGGACGTGACCCAAGACCGGATGCGGCGGTTCGAGCGCATCATGGACTCGATGACCGAGGAGGAGCTGACGAACCCGCGCGTCGTCGGGCAGTCCCGCACGGAGCGGATCGCCCGCGGCTCCGGCACAGACGAGGAGACGGTCCGGCAGCTCCTCGAACAGCACTCCATGATGGAGCAGACGATCAGCCAGTTCCAAGGGATGGGCGAAGGCGACATGCAGCGCATGATGAAGAAGATGGGCGGCGGCGAGGGCGGCGGCGGCCTCGGCGACATGATGGGCGGCGGCAAAGGGCCGTTTTAAAAGATTGCGTACTAATTGAGACCGGTTCGGCGGCGAACGTGGAGTTCCGATCGCGGTCAGTCGTGCGTTGTCGACGACGGCGTTGCGGCGAGCGGCGTCGAATCGGTGGTCGATCGTTCACAAGTAGTCGTGGTGTCGGCAGATCGGCGGTGAACACCGCTGCTCCGTCATCGATCAGTTATACACCGTCGGTAGCGAGCCGAACGAATCGAAGCGGGGAACAGTCACCGCGGCGGAAAACGAGATGAGAGGGGAAACCGGACAGGGAACGGTCGTAGTCAGTTCGCGGTTTCGGCGTCCTCGTCGAGCATGTCTCGGAGTTGGCGGCTCACCGGGATGAGGACCCAGAACGTGAGCGCGCCGAGGATCATCAGCCAGAAGGACGCGTCGCCGGCGACTAACCCGATCTCGCCGTAGGCCGTGTTGACCCCTTCGGCCGGATTGACGAGCTGGACGACATCGTAGTACGAGGGCGTCCGGTACCAGCCACCGAAAGTGAGCCATCCGAGACCGCCAAGCGTGAACAGGGTGAACCCCTTCATGAACTCGTCTGCCATTATCTCAGTGTTCGCTGGAGTCGCCTTGAGGCTTTCCCATCCCTTGCCCGCGGAACCGCGTCCCGAGAACGTACACCGCCGTTCCCGCGACGAGGAACCCGATTCCGGTGATCGCGAGGACCGCGACCAGCAGGTCGTCCGTCGGATAGAGCCCGGCGCTGTTGATCAGATAGACGATCGCCGTCCGGACGAAGCTGATCTGCAGCGTCGCCGCGTCGATCAGCGTGAAGCCGATCAGGTACGCGAGGACGGCGGCGAGCGTGGAGAAGACGGTGACGGCCTTGTACAGCCGAAACGGGACGACGATCTCCCGACCGTCCGGACCGATTTGCGGGCCAGTCGGCTCGTCTCGTGGGTCCGTTTCGGTGTCCTCGGTGTCCTTTGCGACCGGATCGCCGGTCCCGTCGAACGTCTGTGCGTCGTCGGTGTCGAGTGGTGGTGACATCGGTAACGGTGACCGCAAAATCGGTGTTCGGCCGTCCCGTTACTTCGGGGGCCGCAGCATGTAGTACCGCCGGTTCAGGTCGTACATGTACCCTTCACGCATCGTCTTCAACACCGCATAGGTGAGGATGCCGCCCAGCACGGGCAGCATGAACGTGAGCGTGAGCAGCAGGTCGAGCGAGATCGGGAAGAAGTTCTGGATCGCGAGCGCCGCGAGCGTGAACGCGAGGATGACGCCCGTCACGCCGACGGCGGCCCAGAACGGCTGCTCGACGGGGCGGCGCGCGCTCCCCTTGTTGAGGAACGGCACGAGTCCGATGACGCCGAAGACGATCCCGTGGGCGACGATGCCGAGGAACTCGTTCGACATGACGATATTGCCGCCAAGCACGGCCAGCTCGGGGTTGAGCGGGTTGAGCTTCAGCAGGCCGAACGACCAGTAGAGGTACCAGTCGGGGAGGATGATCGCCGGCGTCGAACCGGGGTTGGCTGGTTCGCCGAAGTGGGCCGGCATCAGCGCTGCGACGAGGATCATGATCCCGACAAAGAAGCTCGTGATCGCGAAGTTCCGGAGGGTCTCGTGAGGCCACGTCGGGAAGCCGAGCACGTCGCGCTCGACGTACGTCGACTCGGCGCGGAGGTCCTCGTCCTCGCGGCGCGATCGCTCGAAGTACTGGTAGGTGAGCTGTGCGAGCCCTTGCGAGTGCTCCTTGCGCTCAGACCAGGTCGGCGTCTCGTCGTCCGGCGGCACGGTCGCCGGCGGACCGCCGTCCGTGCGCGCTTCCGCGTCGGTGCCTCCGTCCGTCATCGGTGTCTCTTTTTCGGTCATTGGATTAGTGCGGTTCCGCGATGCCCTGCACCCAAACGATGCCGACGTGGAGGGCGATGAGGCCGGTCACCACGAACGGCAGCACGAACACGTGCAGGATGTACATTCTCACGAGCGTCGCCTGTCCGAGCGTGAAGCCGCCGAACAGGAGCTGTGCCGCCCACTCGCCCACGAGGGGCGTCGCGAGCGCCATCTCGACGCCGATCTGTGCCGCCCAGAAGGACAGCTGCTTCCACGGGAGCACGTACCCGGAGAAGCCGAACAGTAGCGTCAGGCCGATGAGGACGATCCCGAGGATCCAGTTGACCTCACGGGGCTCCTTGTAAGAGCCGGTGAAGTACACGCGGAGCATGTGCAGGAACACCGCCGCCACCATGAACTGGGCCGACCAGCGGTGGATCGAGCGGAGCATGTATCCGAACTGGACGTCCTTCATGATCATCACGAGCGAGTCGTACGCGGCCGTCGGGTCGCCCTGTGCGACGGCGCCGGCGGTCGACGGGGCGTAGTAGAACCCCAAGAGCGCGCCCGAGACTGCGGCGACGAGGTACGCGATGATAGAGAGGGAGCCGAGCGAGTACAGGGGGTACCAGTACCAGAACTTGTTGTCGAGGTCGTACTGTTCGGTGTGGCTCTTCGGCATCTGGAGGTTCGCGCGGTAGTACATCGTCTCCAGCAGCTCGAGGTAGTCGACGATGCGGAGCCGCTTGTCGAGCCAGATGAGCGTGGTGAGGAACGCGGTCTCGATGACCGTCAGATCCTGGTTTTTGAGCCACGCGTTGTGGTCCATCTCGTCTTGTTTTTTGAGACTCATTGTCTGATCACTTCTTGTAGTACGGGTAGACGGCGTGTTTGAGCGTCTCGGTCAGGTTGCCGGTGTCGACGCTCGTGCCGTCCTTGTCCTCTTCGCGGATGTAGAGGTCTTCCCACTTGCGACGGCGCTTCTTCACGATCATCACGTCCGGCAGGAACTCCTTGCGGTACAGCAGGAGGATGAACGCGAGGTCGATGAAGATCATCGCCAGTAACGCGCCGGCGAACATGTTTCCGAACTCCGTCGAGGCCCACGCAGACATGAGCCCGTAGACGAACAGCGAGACGAACACGACTTCGATAACCGTGAGGAGCACGATCGCGATCGCGGCGGCGGTGCTCTCTCGTGCGGGCTCGTACCGGTGAATGTCACCGTACGAGGAACCGCCGGAGCTCATTGGGCACCTCCGTGGCCGGTGTGTGCCGACTCACCGTACTTCAGCAGGTAGAAGGTGAACACGAAGGTTAGCGAGATACCGAGTATCGCCGCGATACCGACCCAGTGGGCGTGTAGCGGGACGCCGACGTGGGCGATGTTCTCCGGCCACCCGGTGTTCCCGCCGCCGCCGACCTCCTCGGTTTCGATGTCCTCACCGACGGCGAGGCCGCCGTGCATGCCGACGGCCGCGTGGGGGACGCACTGGTAGTGCGTGATGCCGACATCTTCCTCTGTCACCTCGTACTCGTAGGTGTATCCCTCCTCGCCGACGGCCTCGCCGCTATCGAGACCGGCCGGGCCGCCACCCTCGACCGTCTGGACGTTGTGCGCGCCGCCGTTTCCGGTCCACTCGAACGTGATCACTGTGCCCGGATCGACCCACAGCTTCGTGGCGTCGAACGCGAGCCCGTTATCGCCCGCGCCCACCTGTACGGTCACTTCGCTCTCACCGCGGGCGTCTAGGTACGACCCGAGGTTCCCGCCCGTGACGCCGCTGGGCCAGACCGGTTGTTGTTCCTGTGCGGCGGCCGTCCCGGTCGCTCCGGAACCGACCGCGGCCACGGCGGTCGCACCGCCGGCCGTGCGCACGAATTCCCGCCTTTTCATACACGTTTACTCGGGACGGGGTGCGCTTAAACCCACCGACTGAACCCGTCGACGTGGAGGGGTTTTCAAGGCCTGTATCCCGCGAAATCGGCGGTTCACTCGTCCCGCGTCTCCTCGTTCACGACCCCGCCTTCGACCGGGACGAAGTCGGGCCGTTCCTTCGCCTGCTGGAGGGCCCGCAACCGCTCGCGATACTCCTCCGAACGGAACCGATCGGAGAGCCGTGCGTTCGCGACCATGACGAAGAGCAGCAGGCCGATGAGCAGGAACACGATCCCCATCGCCGGGGCGACGATCGTGTTCAGGTCGGTCACGAACGAGGCGACGAGCAGCGCCGCTCCGGCGAGCACCTGCACGACCGCGATCACCTGGATCATCAGGTTCCCGAACTCGCCCGTGCCCTCCCGGACGGTGTCCGGGTGCGGAAGCGACCAGTCGTCCGGGGGTTCGGGCACGTCGTAGGACTCCATCGACGCGAGCGCGACGATCGGCTCGATATCTCGGAGCACGGTTCCCTGCCCGGTCACCTCGCCCGTCGGTCGGACGATCGCGTACCCCTCGTCTGAGTACACGAGGAGCCGGTCTTCGCCGTCCTCGCGAACGTGTTCCAACACGCCGAACACGTCCCGGCGCGCGATTCGGGACTTCAACTCCGCCTCGGCGCGGCGGAGCAGGCGGTCCCCCGTGATCCACGAGTCCGGATCGAACGCGGCGTCCCACTCCTCCGCGCTCATCCGGGCCATGTCCGAGGGGCCGAAGTCGTCGAAGTCGTACTCCTCGTCGACCCGCTCGCGGAGCGCAGCCAGGTCGTCCGCGTCGTCGGGAGCGTCGACAGGAGCGTCGCCGTCGGACTCGTCCGGCGTCCGGTCCGGTTGTGGCTCCGGATCCGGTTCCCTCGAGGTGTCCTCCATCATGTGAAGGTACGTACTCCGGACGCTAACTGTTTTCGTCTACGGTCGGCGCGACCCGCGGCTCCCGCGGCCACGGATCCCGGGGCTTTACGCGCCGGAGACCCAACTGCGAGTAATGGTCGACGAGTCGATTATCGGGGCGGCGGCCGGGCTGTCGGTGACGGCGAGTCTCCCGTTCCTGCTGTACGGGGCGTGGATCATGATCGACACCGAGACCGTGACGTGGACCGTCCTTATGCGCCACTTGCGGTACATCACCGTCGGGCTGGTGCTCACGACCGTCCCGATCGTCGGGTGGATGATCCCGCGGCTCTTCCTCCATCTGTCCGGGCTCGCCGTGATCCACGCGTTCCTCGGGGTGCAGGCGTACGCGCTGCTGGCGTTCGCGCTCACCGGGATCGTCCGGATCCTACAGGCGAAGCACAACGCGGACGCGTACGAGGACCCCGACGTCGACATCGACGAGATCCACGAGGATATGGGCCACTGGCGCGCGCGGCTTCGAGCCGGCGTGGCCGGGTTCATGATTCTCTGGCTGTGCGCGTGGGTGACCGGGCTCTACCGGCTCTACGCGCTCCACATCGCGCCGATGCTCTGACAGGGCTCGCCGACACCATCAGCGGGAGACGCGTTCCGCGTCGGGCGCAGTCACGACAGCCACAGCAGCGATCAAGTTCGGGAGTGGATGTTGCAGTGTATCGGAGTCGACACCCATATTTAAACAACTGTGAGCGGCTGCGACGTTCGCTTATAAATGAACGTAACGGTGCGGTGGCGCGTGCCTCTGAGCGCCCACCGGGCGCGAGGAGCGCGCGCGAGGGACGCCGCGAGCGCTTTGAAGCGCGAGCGGCGAGGTTGGGGAGGTGTGAGGTTGCGGTGCTGTGCGGGTGGGGCTTTGCAGGTGTTCACCGCAGAGCCGTCTGCCACTTATAAACAGCCGACAGCAACACCACTCGATCACGTATAAACAACCACTCACCCAATTCGATATACTCACTCCCGCCATCGATCAGGAAGCGTCTCTCAGTGACCGGCCGCTTCGGACTGATTCCTGACCACCGGAGAGTGTTTCAACGACGCTTCTGGAGGGAGCCCAGACGCCCGGACGCCCGGACGCCCGGACGCCCGGACGACTTCCAAACCCGGCATCGACCGCACCGACCGACAGGTTCAATCCCGGTTTCGCCGTACTCCCGGTATCGTGGCAGTCACTTTCGACCTGTTCGGGACCCTCGTCGACGTCGAGTACCCGTCCGACCCCGCGGAAATCGTCGCGCGCGAGCTGGAGTCGCGCGGCGTCGAGGTGCCGGACGACTGGCACGTCGCGTACGGCGAGCGACACGTGGACGCCCCGGCGGGCGCCGAGGTCCCGCTCCCCGCTCACGCGGCGCACGCGCTCCGCTCACGCGGCGTTGAGGCCGCGGACAACGTCGTCCGGCACGCCGTCGTCGCGGCGTTCGACCCGGACGTGACCCGGCGTGACGGCGCGCGAGCGGCCGTCCGCGACGTGGCCGCGCAGGGCCCCGTCGGGCTCCTCTCGAACTGCGCGGTGCCGGAGCTGGTCCCCAAGACGCTGATCCGCGCCGGCCTCCGCGGCGAGTTCGACGCGGTCACGACGAGCGTCGGCTGCGGCTGGCGGAAGCCCAATCCGAAGGCGTTCGAGACCGCCGCTGACGCGCTCGGTGTCGCGCCCGCGTCGCTGGTCCACGTCGGCGACGACCCCGCCACCGACGGGGGGATCGAGGACGTCGGCGGCCGCTTCGTCGACGTGACGGAGACGCCTCTCTCGCGGATCGCGGCCGAGCTCGAGGCCGAGCCGTAGCGTCGGTCTTCACCGATCTCGCTCGCGGGCGAGGCGGTCCGCCCACTCCCCGCCGAGACGTCCCTCGGCTCGGAGCTTTTCAAGATGCGCGACGACCGTCGCCCGCGCGAGGTCCGCGACGCCGGTCAGGTCCTTGTTATAGGCGGTGTCGACGACGGCGTCCACGTCGCTCGCGCCGGCCTCGACCGCCGCGAGGACGGATCGCTCGCGGTCAAGCCGGTGGTCGAGTAGGCGATCGCAAGCGACCGCTGGGTCGTCGATCGCGGGTCCATGCCCCGGATAGAGTCGGTCGTAGTCGGCGTCGCGGACGCGTCTGAGGCTGCCGAGGTATCCACGGAGGTCGCCTTCGGGGGCGCCGACCACGACGCTCCCCTCGGCGACGGCGAGGTCGCCACAGAGCAGGGCGCGAGCGTGACCGCCGCCTTCGCGACGCTCCGAAACCGCGAAGGCGACGTGATCCGGCGCGTGGCCGGGCGTCTCGACCGCGCGGACGTCGGTGTTCCCCACCGTCTCTCCGCCTTCGAACGTCCCGTCCGGCTCCACACCGGTCGTGTCCGCGAACCGGCCGAGATGGTCGGCGTGCGCGAACACGGGCGCGCCCGTCGCGTCGGCGTACTCGGCGACCCCGCCGACGTGATCCGGGTGCGTGTGCGTGACCGCGATCGCGTCGACCGCTGTCACCGTCTGGCCAGCAGCGCCCGACTTGTCGACGCCGACGATCGCATCGAACGCGTCGACGCGAGCCGCGGGGTCGACGAGGAGCCCTTGAGCGAGGTACGCGTTCGTCGTCCCGTCGGGCGCGCGGGTGTCGACAGGAACCGCGACGCGGTCGATCGACGATCCCGAGTCCGGTCGGTCCGGCGTCGCCATCGCCTCAGTCCCCGCGTCCGACCGAGGAGCCGTCGCGCCGGTTTAGCAGGGAGCGTGCGGCCGGTCCGGGGCCCGACCCCGCGCGGTCTCGCCCCGGAATCGGTACGTCGACGTCGCCGGCGACGGCGAACCGCGAGAGGTCGGCGACGCCGGAATCGACCTCCTCGATGGCGCCGTACGGGCGCCCGACGACGATATCTCCGGCTTTGCTCCGGTTGATTCCGGGGATCGCGGTCAGTTCGTCCATCGACGCCGCGTTGACGTCGAGCGGGTATGGCACCCCGGTAACCGAGCGATAGCCGTGGTCCGTGATCGCCACGTCGATGGCGGTACCGAGCTCCCGTTCGCCGGGAACGGCGACGAGGAGCGCGTACGTGCCGAGCTGGCGGCCGAACGTCTTGCCGTCTTGGTGGTACTCCAGGTGGAGGTCGGGGAGGACCGTTCCTGGCGGCACGACCCGGTCGAGCATCGGGTTATCGACCGTCTCGCGCACCTCCCGCTTGTACGCCTGGAACTGGTCTTTGTGCTCTTGTGCGATGTCGGCGCCCGTCTCGGCCATCTCCGTGCCGGCGAACGCCATCACCTGCCGGATGTTTATCCGGCGGAGCATGAGCCCCTCGTCGTACACCGTCTGGAGGAACCGCTTGTTGTGTTCGTACGTCTCCGGGCGCTCGCCCGTGAGCCCGTGGACGAGGTTGATTCCGGGCAGGAGCTTCGGCAGCCGCGGGGAGGCGTCCGGCCCGGTCGAGGGGCCGAGCACCCGATCGTCTGGGCCGGGGGTCGTCTCCGGGGTGTCGCCCGGGCGCCAGCCGCCCTCCTCGTTGACGACGCGGACGGCCTCCAGACATTCCTCGGCGGTGACGAGCAGGTTGTTCTGCTCTTGAACCACTGGGTCGGCCGATTCGAGGCCGAAGGCGGCGGTGTCGCCGGGCGTGTTGTGCGCGGCGATGACCCGGATCGCCTCGCGGGAGGCCTCGGGATAGTCGGTGATCGTCACCGGGTTCATGTTGTCGAGGTGGAGCGTCCGGAGGTCGGGCGCAACCTCGCGTATCCCGGTGTACAGCTCTCGGAGGGCGTCGGGGTTGGGCGCCTCGCCGTCGCCGCCGAACGCGAGGATGTCGGCCTGCCGCCCGAGCCGGAAGTGTCTGACTCCCCGGCTCGAGAGCGCGTCGACCTCGTCGACGACCGACCCCGCCTCGCGGAACGCCGGGCTCCCGTACAGCGGCTCCGTGCAGAACGAACACCGATAGGCGCACCCGCGGGAGGTCTCCATCTCGCAGATGAGGTAGTCCGGGTGGTTGGGGTGCTGCTCGACGACGAACGCTCCCTTCTCGGCCCACCGATCGATCTCGGCGTTGTCGCGCATCCGGTTCCCGAACCCCTCTAACCCCTCGCTCACGAGGTCGTACGCGGCCGCCTCCACGTCGCCCATGGCGACGAAGTCGTAGTCGAGGTCGTCGCGCTCGGTCTCCTGTGCGCCCGCGTTCTCCTCGCCGACCCCGAACCGAACGGGACCGCCGAGTAGGGTGACGCCGTCCGCGGTCCACCCCAGTTCTCGGACCTCGTCCGGCTCCGCGGGGGTCCCGCCGACGTACTTGCCGGGGACCGTCATCCCGCCGACGTACACCATGAGGTCCGCGTTCGCGACGTCAGCGTGCTTGCTCCGGTCGTCCCGCAGTTCGTCGATGGTGTGGTAGGTGATCTGCGACTCGGGGACGCCCGCGTCGACGAGCGCGCCGGCCGTGTACCGCGGGTACGTCGAGATGTACGGCGGCACGCCGAAGTGCGCCGGCTCGTCGACGTAGCCGTCGACGACGGTGACGGAGAGGTCGTTCGGGTCGGGCGGGAGCGAGCCCCGGCCCGACGCGGGCGAATCGGTCATGTTGCCCCATCGTAGTCGGCCAAGACGGGAAAAGCGTGCGGAACGCGTGATGCGGGGAGACCGAGGGGGACTTCGAGTCGATCGCTTATAAAGGGCCGCGCGAACCGGGACGCATGTCCTCCGATCCGCCCGCTCGCCGGCAGCAGATCGGACAGTACGTCGCGCTCGACGCGGTCTGCGCGTCCGCCGCGGGACGGTTCCTCGGCGCGGAGCCCCGGCCGGACGACCGCCGCCACGCCGTTTAAGCCCACGCCGACACAAAGACTCCGTATATGCCATCGACGATGGAGGTCAAATGCGAGAGCGACGACTGCGAGCTCGACATGTTCGAGAACCACTACACCTACGACGTGCCCGACGACCACGCGGTCGGGGACCTGTCGTGTCCGTACTGCGGCGGGAGCGACCTCGCCGAGATCGAGGTGTAGCCCGTGAGCGAACTCGTCGAGACCGGCCGGTCAATCGTCCGTCAGGCGCTCGAACGCGTCGGTCGCGGGTGGAGCAAGATGCAGGAGCGGCGCCCGCTTTCACACGACCTCCTCGAGAGCGACGACGCCTACCTCGTCGTCTTCGACGCCCCCGGCGTCCGCGGCGAGGACCTGAACGTGACGTTCCTCGATCACACCGTCGAGGTCGAGCTTGACCGGTTCCGCGACTTCTACGACGGCTACGAGATGTTGTTCCCGGGCCGCGGCGTCTCGCTCTCCGGGAGCGCCGACCTCCCTCACGACGCGAACGTGACGCCCCAGGGCGCGAACGCGACGCTCACGCGGAACGGGACCCTCCAGGTCGAGATTCCGAAGAAGGACGACGGCCGCGACGTGGAAGTAGTGGAAGAAGTGGAAGAAGACGAGACGGACGCCCACGCGACCGACGGCGCCTGACTCCGGCGCCCACTCACTCACCCGACCGGCGCTCCACGGACATTCCCTCCGCGATGTCGAACTCCTCGTCTCCGTCGAACCGGTCGGGGTCGAACGCGTCGATCCACGGAGACGCCGGTTCTCTCGCCTCGATCCCATCGAGCGACGCGAGCACTCCTTCGGCGACGAGTTCGCCGACCGCCGGCGCGCGCATGAATCCGTGGCCCTGCCAGCCGGCGGCGACGAAGACGCGGTCGGCGGGGTCACCGACCGGGCCGACGAGCGGGTCGCCGTCGGGCGTAGCCGTACAGAGGCCGGCCCACGCGCGCTCCACGTCCGGGCCGGTCGGGTCGGCTGCCCAGTCCGGACCGACGACGTCGAGTCGCTCGCGGAGCGTCGCCGAGACCGATTCGACGAACCAGTCGTCGCCCGTCCGGTCGTAGCCGTCGGGGTCGGCCGGGACCGGCTCCGTGCCGTCGCCGGCGAGCAGCCCCGTCGGGTGCGGTCGGAGGTACACGCCCGCTGTCGCGTCGTACACCATCGGCTCGTCGTACACCACCGGCCCGTCGTAGCCCGCTGATCCGGCCTCTCCGCCCGCCGATCCGGCCTCACCGAGCCCCGCCGTCAGCGCCTGCACGCGGTACGGGACTACCGGGACCTCGATCCCCGCCTCGCCGAGGAGGTCGGTGGTGTGCGCGCCGGCGGCGACGACGACGGCGTCGAACCCCCGGCCGGCTCCGCGTCGATCCGCGTCGCCAACCAGGAGTTCGGGACCGTCGCCCGCGAGCGAGACGGGGGTGTCGGTCTGGACGGCAACCCCCTCGCGCCGCGCGCGCTCGCCTGTCGCGGCGACGTAACTCGCGGGATCACACCAGCCGGCGTTTTCGGCCACCGCGGCCGCCGCGAGGTCGCCGGTCGCGATCGGGAACCGCTCGCCGAGCGGCTCGGGGTCGACGACCGAGACGGCGCGACCGTGTGCGCGCATTCGGTCGACCATCGCCGGCACGGCTTCCGCGTCCGCGTCGCCCTCGCGGACGGCGATGACGTAGGGACACGGGGTGAACGAGAATCCGGGGAGCGAGCGGTCGAACGCCCGGAATCGCTCTATCGCGCGGGCGGCCAGTGCGGCGTCGACGTCCTCGGCGTACGCGTCGTACAGCACGCCCGCCGCGCGCCCGGAGCTCCCGGCGCCGAGCGTACTCCGGTCGTACAGCGTCACGTCGGCGCCGCGGGCCGCGAGGTCGGCGGCAGCGGTGACACCGACGGCGCCGCCGCCGACGACCGCGACGGCGGGCGGGGCTCTCGGGTCCGTTCGCGCGGATCGGCTCATGAGTTCGCCTCCCGCGGGACGGGGTTAACCGTGGCGCAGAAATGCGTTCGCGGTGTCCTCTCAGGAGTTGGTCGTGGCGGCCAGACGGCCCCGGTGACACGCGCGTCCCCGGCCACGTTATGAGGCTCGCGCCCGTGTGATCCGTATGAACCAACTCGTCGACGGCGAGTGGCGAACGGACACGTACGAAGCGACCGACGAGGACGGCTCGTTCCAGCGCGGCGACACGACGTTCCGAAACTGGATCGCCGGCAGCGACGTGCCCGACGGCGTTGACGCCGAGCCGGACGAGCGGTTCCAGCCCGAGGCGGGCCGGTATCACCTGTACGTCTCGTACGCCTGCCCGTGGGCGCACCGGATCCTCCTCGCGCGCTCGCTGCTCGGGCTGGAGGACGCGATCGACGTCTCGGTCGTCGACCCGTACCGCGGCGAGGGCGGCTGGCAGTTCTCCCCCGAGAAGGAGGGCTGTACGCCCGACCACCTCCACGGGAGCGACTACCTCCGGGAGTTGTACGTCGAGGCCGATCCCGACGCCACCTGCCGGGTGACCGTCCCCGTGCTGTGGGACACAGAGGAGGAGACGATCGTCAACAACGAGTCCCGCGAGATACTCCGAACCCTCTCGACGGCGTTCGACGACCTCGGCAACGACGTGTCGCTGCTGCCCGCCCCCGACGACGAGGCGACCGTCGCCGACGTCGACGAGGTCATCACCGAGATTTACGAGCCCGTCAACAACGGCGTCTATCGCGCCGGGTTCGCAACGTCGCAGGCGGCCTACGACGAGGCGATCGACGACCTGTTCGGCGCGCTCGACCACTGGAACGACCACCTCGCCGACCGGCGCTTCCTCGTCGGCGACTCGCTGACCGAGGCGGACATCTGCATGTTCACGACGCTGGTCCGATTCGATCAGGTGTACCACACCCACTTCATGTGCAACCGGACGTTCATCCACCAGTACGAGCACCTGTGGCCGTACCTCCGCGACCTCTACCAGACCGAGGGCGTCGCCGAGACCGTGAACATGAGCCACATCAAAGAACACTACTACACGACACACCCGGACGTGACCCCGACGGGAATTATCGCGCGCGGCCCGGACCTTGACTTCGAAGCGGACCACGACCGCGACCGGCTCAGCGGTGAGGCGCCGACGCCGGACGCAGCGGACTGAGTCTACGGCTCGTGACGGCCGTTTTTTCGCGGGAGAGACTCAGCGCGCGCAGAGCACGGCAGCGTCGTCGATCGCAACCGCGTCGCCGTCGACGACCGCTTCGCCCGAGATGAGATCGGTCGGCTCGACCGGTTCGCCTAGCGACACCGACGCGGTGTCGGCGGCGAAATTGAGGACGACGACGTACCGGTGTTCCCCGTCTTCGCGCGCATATGCGACGACCGCGTCGTCCCTACCGTCACCTGCCTCTTCTGCACTGTCGCCCGCCGTGACCTCGTGTGCGACGGGTTCGACGACGCCGTCGCGGAGGGCGGGTATCTCAGCACGGAGCGATGCGAGCGCGCGGTGGAACGCGGTGAGATCGGCGTCGCCGTCATGCCAGCGCATCGGGCCGCGCTGCTCGGGGACGCCGCGCTCCTGCCCGTAGTAGATCATCGGTGCGCCCGGGACGGTGAACGTCGCCGCCGCGGCCGCGCGCAGCGACGGTTCGTCGTACTCGTCGACGTAGCGACTCTCGTCGTGGTTCTCGACGTACCGGAGGTGCACGGCCGAGTCGGGGAAGCCCGCCCACGCCGCGTCGTCGAGCGCGTCGAGGACGGCGTCGGCGGGCTTCTCGCCCGCACCGACGTCGCGGAGCGTCTCGTACAGCGTCGTGTCGTAGTGCATGTGGAACTCGCCCTCGTGGTAGTCCGCGTCCCGCGGGATCGTCTCGTCGAGGAGCAGGAAGTCCTCGGGAACGCGGTCGCGGACTTCCTTCCAGAACGCGTGGGAGACGCCCCACGCGACGTCGCACCGGAAGCCGTCGACGACGTCCGCCCACTCGTCGACCACGTCGAGCATCCACGACCGGACGGCGAGCGAGTCGTAGTTGAGGTTCGGGATGCGCTGCCAGTTGAAGTAGTACTCGGGGATGTCGTCGCCTCCCTCTCGGAGGCTCGCCCACTCCACGTCGACGACGTTGCGCTCGGCGTCGACGCGGCGGAAGTGGTCGGCGTACGCGTCGACGCCCGCCGAGTGCAGCTGAAACGCCGGATGGTCCCGCGAGGTGTGGTTGACGACGAGGTCGAAGACCACCTTGATGTCGGCCTCGTGGCAGCGGTCGACGAGCGACTCGAACGCCTCGCGGGAGCCGAGGTCGTCGGCGGTGTCGAAGTAGTCGGTGATGTGGTAGCCGTGCGTCGTCGGGCTGGCGAGCACGGGAGTCAACCAGAGGCAGTCGACCTCGAGGGACTCGAGGTACTCGACGCGGCGCTCGATCTCGCGGAACGTCGTCGGCAGCGTCTCGCCGGCGAACGAGCGGACGAAGATCTCGTACACCGTCGGGGACTCGGCCCACTCCGGCGGGTCGTTCGGACGCGTGACGGAGACGGCGCCGGAGCCGGTCGCCTCGAGGAGGACGGTGTCACCGATGCTCCGGCGCTCTCCGGCGGTGACGGCGTGGATCCGAGCGCGTTCCGGGAGGGCATCGAGCGACGTACGGAGCTCGCGGGCGTCGACTGCTACGTCGTCGCCGCCGAGGTCGTCACGACCGTCGAGGTAGAACTCGACGGGGAGGTTTCCGTTCGAGTATTCGCTGTCGGGAGCGCTCTTCGGCGTCGCCGTGACCGCGACCTCGTCGCCGTCCACGGTCGCGTCGAGCCGGACGCGAGGGCGGCCCGGCCCGTCGACCTCGACGGTGGTCCTGACGCCCTCCGCGAGGTCGTCGTTCACCGCGAAGGACGCAGCGTGTTCGCCCGGGGGGAGCCGCGCGTCGAGGACGTAGTCGTCGCCGACGCGACGCGGGCGGTCGGTCGCGAGCAGGTGGTTGTTGAACGGACCGCTGACTGAGATAGGCGTCGAGCCGCGTTTCGACTCCAAGAGCGGGAGGTCGTCCGCGGCGATCGAAAACCGCGCGTCGCGCCGCTCGTCGGGGAAGGTGCGAACCGTCAGCTCGTGCGTGCCGTCCGGGGCGTCGAGTTCGACGACGTACGTGCCGGAGACGTCCGGGCGGAAGTGGACGACCGGTCCAGATTCGGTCTCACGGCGTTCGGATTCCGGATGCCCTGCGGGCGTCCCGATCGGGAGCGCCGCACCCGCTTCGAACTCGCTCTCGGCGGGCGCGGCGGCGACCGACCACCGGTACTCCGCGTCGGGGACGGGGTTTCGCGGGGCCAGTTCGACGGATTCGCCGACTGAGACGAAGCGGGGCGGACCGGGATGGTGCATACTGGGGGCGGCGCGTGAGAAGATATCACTGTTGTGTTTCGTCGAAAAACCGGCGACCCACGCGGTCTCACCCTTCCATCCCGCCGAACGAGAGGCCGTCCTCAACGGAGCGCTGCGCCGCGAAGTAGACGATCGCGACGGGGAGCGCGAACAGGTTCGCGAACGCCGCGAAGCGCGTCCACGGCGTCGAGAACCGACCCTCAGTCGCGAGGTTGTACAGCTCGACCGAGAGCGGGTAGTTCTCCGGCGAGAGCAGCGTCTGCGCGATGATGAACTCGTTCCACCCGGCGAGCCAGACGAAGATGAGGACGACGGCGAGCCCCGGCTTCGTCAGCGGGAGGATCACCTCCCGGATCGTGTCCAGGAAGCTCGCGCCGTCGACCATCGCCGCCTCCTCGTAGGAGACGGGGATGTTGTCCATGTACGTCTTCAGCAGCCAGGTGTTGAACGGGATCGCGCCCGCTGCGTAGAACAGCCCGAGGATGAACAGGTTGTTCGTCAGCCCGTACGAGCTGAACAGCGAGTACAGCGCCACGAGCGTCGCGATCGAGAGGCCGGCGCCGATCTGCGTGAAGAGGACGTAGCCGTAGAGGATCCGCTTGCGACCGACGAAGCTCCGCCGCGAGAACGCGTACGCCGCCGGCACGATCATCCCGAAGCCGGCGACGATCGTCACGCTCACGAGATAGAGGCTGTTGAACACGGCGCCGGGGCCGGTCTCGGTCCCGGCCCACCGGAAGCTCAGCAGTCCCTCGCTCCCGCCGAGGACGAGCTGGGGGTACCCCCAGTCGCCGTCGACGAAGAAGAAGTCGGACTCGAAGAACACCCACCGGTACGCGTCGAGGTTGTACGTCGCCGGGTCGGGGAAGATCCCGCTCGTGTTGAACAGCCGAGTCCCCTCGGCGAGCGACGCCGTGAAGATCCAGAACAGCGGGAACAGCAGTATCAGCACCATCGACAGCCCGAAGACGGTCATCAGCACGCTCTTGGCGACGTCCCACGGGGTGCGCTTGCCGGTCCGCAGGTCGTAGATCGCCCGCTGGACCGTCACCACGAGCCGCTTCGGGGCGGTCGCGAGTCCGACGAGCTTCGCGCGGATCAGCGCCAGGACGGCTCCGAGGGCGCTCATTCGTCACCCACCCCCTCGGCGAGGCCGCCGTAGCGCACGGCGGCGTACATGAACACGCCGATGACGGCAATCGCGACGATGAGGATCGCGGCCGAGAGCCCGAACTGGTTGAAGCTGATCGCCTCGCGGTAGCCGTACACGATGATCAGCTCGTTCTTCCGGGACGGGCCGCCCTGGTTGAACACCCACGGGATCAGGAACTGCTGGAACGACGTCGCGCCGGTGAGGATCGACGCGAACAGCACCGGCCGCCTGATCGCGGGCAGCGTCACGGTGCGGAACCGCTGGAGGGGTCCCGCCCCGTCGACCATCGCCGCCTCGTGGAGCTCGCGGGGCACGTCCTGAAGCGCGCTCACGATGATGATCACCATGAACGGGTACGCCAACCACACCTCCGTGGTGACGTACGCGAAGAACGCCTCCCAGCGGCCGCTGAGGAAACCGATCGGGACGTCGAACAGCAGGGCCTCGGGCGCCGACAGCGACGACATGACGCCGTTGTACCGCCCGAGGAGCGTGTTGAACACGCCGAACCGGGCGTCGCTGAACATCCCGCGCCAGACCGTGATCGTGAAGATCCCGGGGAACCCGAGCGGCACGATCACCGCCGCGCGCATGTAGCGCTTCCCGACGACGCGGGCGTGGTTCAACAGGAGGGCGATGCCGACGGCGACGAACACCTTGATCACGAGCGAGACGGCGACAAACAGCCACGTCGTCGACATCGAGGTCCAGAACTGCGAGTCGCCGAGCAGCTGGACGTAGTTGTCCAGCCCGATCAGCTCGGCGCCGCCCCCGATCACCGACCCGGCGAACGTCGCGTTGGTCAGCGAGATGTAAAACAGATAAAAGATCGGGTACAGCATGAAGCTGGAAAACAGGATCACGCCGGGGATGACGAGGAGCAGTCCCCAGTCGCGGTTGGAGAACGGTACCGCCGCTCGGAGCCGCGCCAAGGCGCTCGTGCCGGTACCGGTGTGTGAGGAAGCCATGATGGCTGAGTGAGAGGGCGCTTACAGGTTCTCCCGGATCTCGGAGGCAGCCTGGTCGAGCGCGGGACCGCTCTCCTGATCGTCGTTGAAGACGCGTTCGAGCGCGTCCGTCAACGGGGTCCAGACACTGTTCATGTCCGGATGAGTCGGGATCGGGACGCCACGGTCGACCTGTTTGGCGAACGCCTCGACTTCCGCCGAGAGGTTTCCGTCCTCAACCACGGAGCTGAGCACGGGGATGTACCCCTGCTCCGCCGCGTTGGTCTCGACGATCTCCTCGTTCGTGGTGTACCACTCGGCGAGCCCGGTGGTCGCATCGATCGTCGACTGGTCGGCGTCGTTCAGCATGGCACTGAAGTAGAACGTCTGGATCCCGGAGTAGGTGCGCGGGTCGTTGCCGTCGATCGTCGGCAGCGGCGCGACGCCGAGGTTGTCGATCTCCTCGGAGAGGTTCGCGAGCTCCCAGGGCCCGTTGATCGCGAACGGAGCGGCGCCGTCAGCGAACGCGACGATCTGCGACTCGTAGCCCGGGTCGGCCGGGACGTAGTCCGAGACGGTCTCGAGCGCGTCCATTCCCTGCTTGCAGGCGTCGCTGTCGAGGGTGACCTCCCGGTTCTCCTCGTCGTAGATGTTCCCGCCGTACGCCTGGATGAACCCGCTCACGAAGTACGGGTCGGCGACGGGGTACGAGAGTCCGTACTCGCCGTTGGACGGATTGTGGAACTCGTCCATGACCGAGACCATCTCCTCGAGGGTCTCCGGCGCTCCGTCGACCATGTCCTCGTTGTAATACAGGGCGACAGTCTCGGAGGCGAACGGGAGCCCGTGGAGCGCGCCGTCGTACTGAACAGCCTGCTGTGCGGCCCCGGAGTACTCGTCGAGCGAGACGTCGACGTCGTCGCTCGCGTCGTAGAGGAACGGCGGCTCCTCGCGGACCGCGAACCGACCGACCCAGTCGTGCGCCCAAATCCACGAGTCGGGCCCCTCGCCGGACGGAATGGCGGTCTCGAGCTGCTGGTCGAGGTCGCCGCCGGGCGCTTCTTTGTTGATCGTGTGGCCCATCTCCGACTCGAACTCTTCGACGTACGAGGTTATGGCCTCGTCCTCGCCATCGGAGAGGTCGGTCCACAGCGTCGCCGTTCCTTGACTCCCGCCGTCGGAGCCGTCGGACCCATCGTCACCGTCGGAGCCGTCGGACCCGTCGTCGCCGTCCGACCCGTCAGAGCCGTCGCCGCCCGTGCTAATACAGCCCGCGAGCGCTGCGAGCGCGGTACTTCCTCCCACCGTCTTCAGTAGCGTTCTGCGTTTCTCGTTCATGTGGCTTCAACAAACGATGAATTACATATTCGTACATTTAGTTTTTGGGGTCTGTGGGGAGCCGGCGGCGTCCGCCTCCATCGCGGCGGCCTCGTTGACCAGTACAGTCGATCGCGTCGATACCGTCGAACTCCGCGCGGTCGCGGAACGGACACTCCGCGGATTCACGCCGAAGTCCGGTCTCCGAATATATATAAGATGAGATTATTCCTCATATATCGAAAAAACAGCGAAGAACTAATATGCCGGAAGCACCCTTTGCCAGTAAATGGCAAGAGTAACGCTCGACACGCTCCGGAAGGAGTTCGACCGGGGAACCATCGTCGCCGTCGACGACCTCGACTTGGAGATCGAGAACGGCGAGTTCGTGACCGTCGTCGGGCCGTCGGGCTGCGGGAAGACCACCACGCTGCGGATGGTAGCGGGGCTTGAGGAGCCCACGTCGGGGACCGTCAGCTTCGACGACGAGGATGTCACAGAGATCCACGCGACGGACCGGCCCGTCGCGATGGTGTTCCAGAACTACGCGCTGTACCCCCACAAGACGGTGATGGAGAATATGGCGTTCGGGCTCAAGATGAGCACGGAGATGACGAAAGCGGAGCGTCACGAGCGCGTGACCGAGATGGCCGAGATGATGGGCATCGCGGACCTGCTTGACGACAAGCCGGACGAGCTTTCCGGCGGTCAGAAGCAGCGCGTCGCGCTCGGCCGGGCCATCGCCCGCGAGCCCGAGGTGTTCCTCTTCGACGAGCCGCTTTCGAACCTCGACGCGAAGCTCCGCACCGAGATGCGCGCGGAGATCCAGAAGCTCCAGAAGGAGTTCGGCGTCACGGCGATGTACGTCACCCACGACCAGGAGGAGGCGATGACGATGGGCGACCGCCTCGCCATCCTGAACGACGGGGAACTCCAGCAGGTCGGCGAGCCGACCGAGGTGTACGAGAACCCGGTCAACGAGTTCGTCGCCGGCTTCATCGGCTCCCCCTCGATGAACTTCATCGACGTCGATGTGGAGACCGACGGGACGACGGCGACGATCCGGGACGACGCGTCGGGGCTCGCGCTCGCGCTTACCCGCGACTACGTGGCGGGGCACGACCTCAAAAGCGGTCCGTACACGCTCGGGATCCGCCCCGAAAACATCGGGATCGTCGAGGACCCGGCCGGCGACGAGACGCTCACGGCCACCGTCGAGGTCGTCGAGCCGATCGGATCCGACAACTACGTCCACCTCTCCGTGAACGATGACTTCCTCGCTCGGGCCCCGGCGGACGTCAAGCCCGAGGCCGGCGACGAGGTCGGCGTCGTCTTCGAGGAGGAGCGTATCCACCTGTTCGACGCCGAGACTGGCGAGGACGTCTTCCTGACAGACGAGGAGATCGAGGCTGCGGTCGTCTGATGCGATTACTTATAAACAGTTGATTGGGGGTCGACGGTGAACACCTCCAAAGCCCCAGCCGGGAGGGCGGCGCACGCTCGCTGCGCGCTTCGGTCATTCGCTTCGCTCACTCCCTGCAGTGCTTACGTCGCCTGCGCCGCCCTCCCGACTGCCCCTTTGAGTCCCACCCCGCACCGCAGCCTCACACCACCCCAACCTCGCGGCTCACTTCGTTCGCTGCGTCCCTCGCGCGCCGCCGTTCGCGGCCTTTCGGCCGCTCACGGGCGCGCGCCACCGCGGATCGGTTTATAAATAGTGTCGCCGTCCGACACCGTCCGTCCTACGTCGCCCGCGGCGACAACGGCTTCAAGTGCGCGCTCGTCCCACCGGAGAGTAGCAATGGAGCCGCCGAACATCGAGCGGTTGGACGAGCGCACCGTCCAGCGCATCGCGGCCGGCGAGGTCGTCGAGCGCCCGGCCAGCGTCGTCAAGGAGCTGATCGAGAACAGCCTCGACGCGGGCGCGAGCCGCGTGGCCGTGTCGGTCGAGGCCGGCGGCACCGAGGGAGTCCGCGTCCGCGACGACGGCGTGGGCATCCCCGAGGACCAACTGGAGGCCGCGGTCGCGGAACACGCCACCTCCAAGATCGGCGACATCGGGGACCTCGACCGCGGCGTCGGCACCCTCGGCTTCCGCGGCGAGGCGCTGTACACGGTCGGCGCGGTCTCGCGACTCACCGTCCGGTCGTGCCCGGTGGGCGCCGAGGCGGGCGCAGAGATCACCGTTGATGGCGGCGACGTGGGCAACGTACGCCCCGCCGGCTGCCCCGAGGGCACGACCGTCGAGGTCGACGACCTCTTTTATAACACCCCCGCCCGCAAGAAGTTCCTCAAGCGGACCGCGACCGAGTTCGACCGGATCAACACCGTCGTCACCGGCTACGCGCTCGCCAATCCCGACGTCGCCGTCTCGCTGGAACACGACGGTCGGGAGACGTTCGCGACCGAGGGGAACGGCGACCTCCGGTCGGCCGTTCTCGCCGTCTACGGCCGCGAGGTCGCGGAGGCGATGGTGGACGTGGAGTGGCCGTCGGACGACAGCGGATCGGACGCCGCCGACCCGCCCGCTCGCGCCGACCCGCCCGTTCACGCCGTCACCGGACTCGTCTCCCACCCGGAGACAACCCGGTCGACCCGCGAGTACCTCGCGACCTACGTCAACGGTCGGTACGTCACCGCAAGCGCGCTCCGCGAAGCCGTCATCGACGCGTACGGCGGCCAGCTCGCGCCCGACCGGTACCCCTTCGCGGTGCTCTTCGTCGAGGTCCCGCCCGGCGACGTCGACGTGAACGTCCACCCCCGAAAGCTCGAAGTACGGTTCGACGAGGAGCCGGCGGTGCGCGCCGCGGTCGAGGAGGCGGTGGAGGCGGCGCTGCTCGACCACGGGCTGATCCGCTCGACTGCGCCGCGGGGACAGTCGGCTCCCGATCAGACCGAGATCAGTCCCGAAAGACCCGAGACCGAGGCCATCGGCGGCGCCGGGACCGACCACGAGCGCGCCGCGCTCGGCGGCCGCGAGGGCGGCGACGAGTCCGGTGAGGACCGCGGCCACAGCGACGGTTCCGTCTCCGAATCCGCGTCCGACGCGTCAGACGCGTCAGACGCGTCCGAACTGGACCCCACGGACGACGACGCGTGGGCGGTCGGCGACGTTGGCTCGGACGCCGCCGCCGATCCCGTCGCCCCCGCGTCCGACCGTCCCTCACCCCGGAGCTGGCAGTCGGACCCGGGCGAGGTCGAGGGGAGTGCGGGAAACGACGATGGCGACGGTTCCGAGAGCGCTGACGCCGTGGGAACCTTCGACGCCGACGCCGCAGCGGACCCCGCCGCCGGTGCGCCGAGCGAACGACGAGAGCCGCCGGCCGAATCGCGCGCGTCCGCGACCGCCCAGCGGACCCTCGACGGCGAGGCGACGAGCGCGGAGCGCACCTACGACTCGCTCCCGCCGCTGCGGGTGCTCGGGCAGCTCCACGAGACGTACGTCGTCGCGGAGGCGCCCGACGGGCTCGTGTTGATCGACCAGCACGCCGCCGACGAGCGGGTGAACTACGAGCGCCTGCAGGCCGCCTTCGGCGACGGCGCCGACGCGCAGGCGCTCGCCGAGCCCGTCCGGATCGAGCTCACCGCGCGGGAGGCGGCGCTGTTCGAGGAGTTCGTCGAGGACCTCGCGAGAGTCGGGTTCCGCGCCGAGCGCGCGGGAGAGCGCGAGGTCATCGTCGAGTCGGTCCCGGCGGTGTTCGACGCCGCGTTCGATCCGGGGCTCGTCCGGGACGTGCTCTCCGCACTCGTCGGCGACGCGACCGCGGGCGACGAGCCGGTGACGGACGTGGTCGACGAGCTGCTCGCGGACCTGGCGTGTTACCCGTCCGTGACCGGGAACACCTCGCTGACGGAGGGGTCGGTCGTCGACCTGCTCGACCGGCTCGACGGCTGCGAGAACCCGTACGCCTGCCCGCACGGCCGGCCGGTCGTGATCCGGCTCGACCGCGACGAGATCGGGTCCCGGTTCGAGCGCGACTACCCCGGCCACGCCGGCCGGCGTGCGGAGTGAGACCGCCGACCCGTCGACTCGGCCCACCGACGGAGCCGAATCGCCGTCGCGACGACGCCCGCTATCGTGTGTGATAATATTACACCGGTAACTTATCTACTTCATCACGAACATAATTCTATGCGAATTGCAGGAGTAAGAGGCAGCTACGGTCTGAAACTGGGGCTCGGATACGTCGCCACAGGGGCGTTCGTCGTCACCGTCGGGCTGGTAACCGGTGAGGTCAACGCGACGATCGTGGCGGCCGTGGCCGGGCTCCTCACGTTAGGGTCGATCAACGCGGCGGAGACCGTCGCCAGCGTCACCGAAATCGGCGCACAGACGCGCCGCGTCACGGAGGGAAACATCGACAGAGAGGTCCGGTCCACCCGGACTGACGAGTTCGGCCGGCTCGCGGGATCGATAGAAGAGATGCGGGTCTCGCTGAAGTCCCGGCTGGCGGAGATGGAACGCGTCCAGGAAGAAGCGGAAGAGGCGCGGACGGAAGCGACCGAGATGGCCGAACAGTACCGTACGACCGCGGAACGGTACGGGAACGTGATGGAGCAGGCCGCCACGGGCGACCTCACGCAGCGGGTGGACGTCGACGCGGAGAACGAGGCGTTGGCGACGGTCGGCGAGTCGTTCAACCGAATGATGGACGACCTCGAAGACACGGTCGTGACGGTGACGGAGATGGCCGACCGGATAGAGACCGACGCGGGCGAGATGGCCGCGATGAGCAACGAGGTCGAACAACGCGTCGGCGGGGCGGTCGAGTCGGCCTCGGCGATCAGGACGCAGGCGCAGGACCAGCGCGAGGAACTGGGTTCGATCGCCTCGGATGTCGAGAACGTCAGCGCCTCGGCCGAGGAGATCGCGGCCACGGTCGACGACCTCTCCGCCCGGAGCGAGGAGGTCACGACGGCCAGCAGCGACGCCCGCGAGTCTTCGCGGGCCGCCCTCGACGAGATGGCCGAAGTGGAGGCCGAGGCGGAGCAGGCCGTCGATCGCGTCGAGCAGCTCAGAGAGGAGATGGGCGAGATCACCGAGATCGTCGACATCATCGGCGGGATCGCGGAGCAGACGAACTTGCTGGCGCTGAACGCCTCGATAGAGGCCGCCCGCGCCGGAGGCGACATGGACGGGGGCGGATTCAACGTGGTCGCCGAGGAGGTGAAGAGCCTCGCGGAGGAGACCCAGTCCCGGGCCAACGAGATCGATACCATGATCAACGAGATCGCCGACCAGACCGAGGACGTGACGGTGTCGATCCGCTCGACGCAGGAGCGGGTCCAGACCGGCACCGACACCGTGGAGTCGACGCTGACCGACATCGAGACGATCGCCGACTCCGTCGACGAGATCAACCGTTCGCTCGAGGAGATCCGCCGTACCACCTCCCAGCAGGCCGACACGGTTCAGGACACTGCCGGCTCCGTCGACGAGATCACGGACCTCAGCACGGAGACCGCCGAGACCGCGACCGAGACGGCCGAAGAGGTCCGAGAGGGACAGGAGGTCGTGGAAGGCGTGTCCGACTCGTTACGGGAGTTCCAGCAAGACGCCGTCAGCACGCTTCAGGACCGCGTCGCGGCGTTCACCATCGAGAAAGGCGGTGCGAAAAGCGGGCGGAGCCCCGCCGGGGCGACGCCACCGCGAGCGACGACGGACGGGGGTGACAGATAATGAACCCCATCACGGTCGCGTACACGGCGGCGGCGGCCGCCTTCCTCGTCGGTGTGGGGATCACGGCGGCGCTGTACGTCAGCCTCGGAACCTCGGCTGACCGCCGCCGCCTGGCCGCGCTGGCGATCATCCCCGGCTTCGCCGGGATCTCGTACGTCGCCATGGCGCTCGGGATCGGTACGGTCACGGTTAACGGGACGGAGTTCGTCGGATTCCGGTACATCGACTGGGTCATCACCACGCCGCTTCTGGTCGGCTTCGTCGGGTACGTCGCCGGCGCCTCTCGTCGCACCATCGCGGCCGTGATGATCGCCGACGCGCTGATGATCGCGTTCGGCGCCGCGGGGGTCATCGCTGGGGGGACGACGAAGTGGATCTTGTTCGGGGTTTCCTCGCTGTTCCACGTCTCGCTGTTCGGGTACCTCTACGTCGTGTTCCCGCGGTCCGTCCCCGACGACCCGATGCAGCAGGGATTGTTCAGCCTCCTGAAAAACCACATCGGCCTGCTGTGGCTAGCGTACCCGTTCGTCTGGCTGATGGGTCCGGAAGGTATCGGCTTCGCCGGTGCGGTCGGGATCGCGCTCACCTACGCCTTCCTCGATGTGCTGGCGAAGGTGCCGTACGTGTACTTCTTCTACGCGCGTCGGCAGGCGTTCATGGATATCGGGACCACCGAGCCGACCGGCGAGCGAACCCCCGTGGCGGCCGACTAACCCGGACCGACATCGCCCGCCCTCGAAGGACCGACCTCACAGACTGAGAGAGGTACGCTTTAGGCGGGCCCCGTGGACCCACGCGTATGGAACGCGTAGCGATCATCGGCGCGTCGATGACCCGGTTCGGGCAGCGGGACGCCTGGGTGCGCGAGCTGCTGGCCGAGGCGGGCGCGGCCGCGCTCGACGACGCCGGAATCGACGGTGACGACCTCGATCACCTGTACGTTTCGAACATGGCCAGCGGTGAGTTCGAAGGGCAGACCGGCGTCCCGAACGCGCTCGCCCACGATCTGGCGGCCACTCCGGCGTACACCGCTCGGATCGATCAGACCTCCTCGTCGGGGGGCGCGGGCGTGTACGCCGCGTGGCAGTCGATCGCTTCCGGGGCGAGCGACCTCACGATGTTAGTCGGCGGCGAGAAGATGACCCACCGGACGACCGCGGAGGCGACCGACGTGATCGCGTCGCTCACCCACCCGGTCGAGTACAAACAGGGCGTCACGCTTCCCTCCTTCGCGGGCCTCACCGCACGCCTCTACCTCGATACGTACGACGCGCCCCGCGAGAGCCTCGGGAAAGTGGCAGTGAAGAACCACAAGAACGGCGTGGACAACCCCCACGCCCAGTTCCAGAAGGAGGTGGACCTCGACACCGTCCTCGAGTCCCCGATAGTCGCCGACCCGCTCCGACTGTACGACTTCTGTCCGATCACGGACGGCTCCGCCGCGCTCGTGTTTTGCCCGGAGTCGGTCGCCGAGGAGTACGTTCCCGAAGACGAGTACGCGGTCGTCTCGGGGATCGGGGGTGCGACCGACACCCACGTCGTCCACGAGCGCGCGGACCCGACGACGATGGGGGGCGTCGCCGACTCCTCCGACATCGCCTACGAGATGGCTGGAATCGGGCCGGACGACGTCGACGTGGCGGAGCTGCATGACATGTTCACCATCCTCGAGTTCCTCCAGAGCGAGGACCTCGGCTTCTTCGAGAAGGGCGAGGGCTGGAAGGCGGTCGAGGAGGGCGTCACCGACCGCGACGGCGAGCTCCCGATCAACACCTCCGGCGGGCTCAAATCGAAGGGCCACCCCCTCGGCGCCAGCGGCGTCGCACAGGTGTACGAGATATTTAAACAAGTTACCGGCGCCGCCGGTCCGCGGCAGGTTGAGGCCGACACGGGGCTCGCCTGCAACGTCGGCGGGTTCGGGAACTGCGTGACCACGACGATCTTGGAGGGCAGCCAATGAGCGAACACGAGACGACCGACGACGCGATCGACACCGGCGATCAGGGGAACAGCGCCGAACAGACCTTCGAGGCCGCCGAGTACGCGGACGGGGCCGTCACCTACCCGCCCCACACCGTGAGTCCGAACGGCGCCGAGCGCGTCGGGACGGTCGACCTCCGGGAGTACGAAGGGAACGTCCTCACGTGGACCACCTCGACGGCGACGCCGCCGGGCGTCCGCGAGCCCAACACCCTCGCAATCGTCGAGTTCGACATGGACGACGAGTACGACGGTCCGGCGGTCCGCGCACTTGGCCAAGTCGCTGACCGAGAGGACGAAAGCGGGGAGACCTTCGACGTCGACATCGGCGACCGCGTCGAGCCCGTCTACGCCGACGAACTCCGCGAGGCGGGCGCCGGGATCCGCGAGCCGGAGAGCCAGGACTGGGACGGGTTCCGGTTCCGGCCTGTCGAGGAGTAGCCGCGAGGGTTTTTCGCTTTTATCGGCGGACAAGGCGAATACCCCGAGGCTTGACCTCGGGGATGAAGCCGACAACTCGTGATACAAACCACTAA